>NZ_AP031499.1:0-234427 GCF_042854845.1 Maricurvus nonylphenolicus
TCCATGACACATAACGTGTCATGGATTATTTTTGTAAGGGTTCCTGATAGATGCCATCATGCCGCTTAACAGGATCTATTTCGCCCGTTCGGTGGTTGTACCAAACATTGGTATCAGATTTCTCATCGCGGTCTGGTTCATAATCCAGTGCGCTCAAAATAAACATAAGTGCATCCCATGCAAGAACGCATAACCCGATGGAGAGCGAGACTAACAGAGCCAAAGTGCTTCGGATAAATTTCATGGCGGACTAATCCTTGGCAGCACGTTTAAATATGCAAGTGATTTCCGCACTGCCTTCTGTGCAGTTAACCAGTTCCCAGCCTTTCTTACCTAGATCATTCATAGCTGATGTCAACGCTGTATCATTACCCATTAAAGGATATGTTTTTACAAGGTAACTCCAGGATGACGCTGAATAGGCAAAAGATGAGAAAGATGCCAGAAGCATCAGGACTGCAAATGGCTTGGCGATAGCATTGTTGAACATTTTCCTCTCCTTAGAAAAAGTGAGAAACATATAGTCCAATTATACGCCTATAAATACCTTAAAAGAAGCGAATTAGAGGGCGTTTGTGAGGTTCATCAGGTAACGAAATAGTTACTGATCAAGGTATGGTTTAAGAGCACCCCATATCATATGTAAATCAATGGATGCTTCTTCTGCCACTTTAAGAAAGCGCAATCTTTCTTCTATATGTTTGTAGGATTCCCAGAGCTTCCATATCTTCATTTCTGTTGCTTCATCACAAGCTGGTGGCCTTCCCGTGCCAACCCCACGAATACTCAAAGCGCTACGACGACGTGAAAAATCAGCGGCGTGTGTCCCGAACAGTCGTTGCATGAGAGCTAGTGGAGCGCCCATAAATAGATACTTATCCTCAAGCTCTTTTTCAGACCTCAGTGTTTGTAATTCAGAGAGTTGGCGCTCTAATGCGCTGGTATCAACTTCAATGATAAGAAACCGATGAGCACGATGTATAAGTGATTGCTGTTCTGCCAAGTTAAGCTTTGACATCACATCAATGACCTCGTCCGGCAACTTGCTAGATTTGAAATGCATAGAATGCAAAGTACCCGATGATGAAACCAATTTTTTGGCCGCAGCTTGCGCCATTTTGTTTTCAAAATTCGACATCGTATATGACTCCTTCGGTCCTTGAAAAATCAGAACACATTTACACCAGTGACATATTTAGCGTATCGGTATAAAGCGATTGACGCGCTTAAAAACTTTTCAAAACCGAAAGAAAATTACGCAATAGGGTTTAGTGTTGTAGTTGAATTCGTGGAAATGTGAACGTCGTCACGTTCGCAAATCAACTGCCTAACGGATTTAAAAAATATCCGCATTATTGGAGCGGTAATAAAAAGTTAATTTCTAGTCCGAAAGGTAATTAGTCTTTGGAGATTGAGCGTTGGAGTCAGAATAGCTATTTAAATTCCATGACTAAGATTACCTTCCATGCTCAAGCTCATTTGGTTTGTTCAGATCGTTTTTTTTCTTGTAAGTATGTTGCTGACCGGCTTGTTTGCAATGTCTCTTTCAGGGGGAGATTTTGATGGCTTGATTCAAGCACATGAAGACCAACAATCAATTTTTATGGCAGCTTTATTTGTTCTTATTGGCTGCTGTATTGATATAGGAAAATACCTATTTTGGGCAAAGCGTCATATTAGCCGTTTTTTCACATTGCTTAGCGTCGTGCTGATGGCATTTTCCTGGGCAGCTAGTTGCGCCTTTTTCATTTCGTCTGAAATGCGTTTGCTCAAAGACGCACAATATGGTTCACCTGAATATATTGCGCTCCAGCAGGAAATCAGCGCCATTCAAAGAAGCATTGATATTGAAGAGCGCCTGTTAGATAAACGACTTGGTAGTAGCTACCACAAGCAGTGGGAGCAAGCCCAAGCAAGCGCGATGAAGATAGCCAGTTTACAGGTTGATCTCAGAGAAAAGAGAGCTACATTGCCACTGGTTGGCTCAACTGCTGCGGAGAGTGAAATAGAAACCACCAGACTGTTTGCCTCCGTTAGTGGGGCGCTTAATGTCAGTTTGGATACAGTAAGAACATTCGGCTATGCAGTTCTGGCACTTCTGTTGGAAGTCAGTACTTTGGGTATGATCAGCTTAGCTAGAGCGGAAAAGACAGGAGGAGGCATCTCAGTAGATAAACCGACTGAGCCTGATTCAAAATCGGATGACACTCTGCTTGTTAATGAAGAATATAGGCAGAAGCTGGCAATACTTACGTCCGACATTTTGAGCGGTAAGATTCCGCCCGTATTGCGCACCATCAAGAGCGCCAGTTATGGGCTCAATCTGGATCAAATTCGGACAGTGCTGAGTGACCTCCATTCTGCCGGGATTCTGGATACGGATAAACGCAACAGCTACAAACTATCAGAAAGGGTCTCTTGCCAGCCCGTTATCAGTTCAACCAAATAAGCACCAACTGAATTGTCTGGGTTTTACCTACAACTCCTGCATTAGCTGGATATAGTTTCCGCAAGTGTCATCGAGCATGGCTATCTTCACGGTGCCAGCTTCCGTAGGTGCCATTGAAAATTCTACCCCTAAGTCTAATAGTCGTTGATATTCCTTATCTACATTGTCAACAGCAAAGGATGTATACGGAATGCCGGCTTCCTTGAGTGCTTTTTGGTAGGTTTTGGCAGGCTCAAACCCCATTGGCTCTAATAAAAGCTCAACGCCGGATTGCTCTTCAGGAGATACTACGGTCAACCATTTGTGCTCACCCAGAGGCACATCCTTTTTCTTGATGAAGCCCAAAATGCGCGTATAGAAATCTAAGGCTTTGTCTTGATTATCTACAGGAACACTTGTGACGTATATTTTGGCCATATTATCGACTCTTAGTTGAATCCAGGAAGCACCTAGAATAGCCGGTATTAGGTCGTATTACTTATTCTCGATTGCTGTTCTGGAGGTGCTGATAGGCTTTTGGAGTGTGGCCTGTACACTTTTTGAACACACTAGAGGAGGTTGGCATGCTCTGATATCCGATTTCGGAGCAGACACGAGTAATCGGCAATCCGGCTTTGATAAGCTCTTTGGCCTTAGAGATGCGCAAATCTCTTAAATAGACACGGGGCGTTAAGCCGTACATACGCTGGAAGACTCTCACATAGTGAAACCGCGACATATACGCCTGCTTCGCTAGATCATCTAACTCGATCCTATCCGAATAGAATTCCTCCATCAGCGCTTTTGATCGTCTAACACGGGCATACTGTTCCGGGCGGAACAACGGCTCACTGTGGTAGATGCGATCAAGCTCTGTCTCAAAATAGGTTCTTTGGCTTTGTGGCATGTTTCGAGCCTGGTAGCAGCTAGAGCAAAGTAACGATTTCCGATCCCTACGGGGGCAGTTACTTAGTGTACCTTGAGATTACTTGCAGATGTATCCCAGTTGCATCCCAAGCATATTTACTGCTGGAAACTGGTAAAAAGATCTTTTGGGTTTAACGAAGGGGGAGATGGTACCAGAGGTCGGACTCGAACCGACACGCCCGCGAGGGCAAGGGATTTTGAATCCCTCATGTCTACCAATTTCATCACTCTGGCATTGCTTGCAAGTCTACTAATTTGTGGCTGGGATGCAAAATCGCTTGCTTATTTTGAATTTTCCGTCGTCTGACAATCCGGTCTTCGATCGAGACAGCTTGACCCTCTGGTTGTCAATGAAACCACTCATGTTGTTCAAAGTTATTTACTTCACTGGCAACCGCCATATCGTTTACCAAAGAGGCCTGGGAATTCTATAAAAAGGAGCTCGTTGATCATCTTGGAGCGCAGTTCAATGAATTGTTGTTTATGGATGGCCATGACTACAACCTACTTGTTGGCCCCGGCCAACCCCCAACAGATTTTCAAGCCAAGAATAGTGAACTCGGCTACGCATTTTGGGGAGCCGCTGTTGCTGCTTTAATTTCCGATAACAATCAACTGGACCCTCGGTATGCGAAAGAAGATGGGCCGTTCTTTAAGCTTCACGAAACTCTGCATCTCAAAACAATGATCGAGCTTTTCAAGCAACAGCCCTATCTTGATTTCGATCTGTGTCTACAACAGTGCCTGGAACTTGAAGATCCGTTAGATAATCTCATTCAGGACCTCGATACAATGCTTCCGTCCAGAAGATAGAAGGCTACGGCTTGTATAGCGTTGAAGCTCCTCGCAGCGCTGCAAGCAATAAGGTTTCATTCCCTATACCAGATTGAAGCCGTAGTTGCTGAAGGAACAAAGCACAAAGCCTGAAGGAATCACCTATACCCGCTGGTAGTGAAAACAATGCTCCGTGGCCAGCAGAGGCCTTGATATAGATCCCGCCTGGCTGGCGTTCAAGCTCAATCCCTTTCCCCGGTCTCTTGAAATGTATTCTGGGTATGTAACCCATAAATAATCCGCACAGCACCGGCAGCTCCTGATCTGACAGCTGGATCACAATTTTACGAGACCAATTCACATCTGCGCCTTCCCTTGGGGCGACCTCCAGATTGACAGTAGGGACCGGTGCCTGGCGATCTTTATTGATCACGGTCGCCTCAGCGGTGATGGCCGCGCTTTTCCCGAAACACCTAACTTTTGCTTGCTGTGAAAGAGGGTGGTCTTGCATATCAGCTCTCCTGCTCAAGATATAGGTGAATACCTAAAGCTCGGATGTAGGGTTCCCGGTCAATCTTTGAATCCGCTCGGGTTAGAGCTGCTTCATCATCCGTTCTCGGTCCAGGATCATCGCGCCAAACCAACTTTGGCAGCTTATCTCCGGGCATAACTACGATCCCGGAGATTGAAAGGGGTTTTCGCTTCCGTTCACCATCTTCGTTCCAAACGATATTGGCCCTAAGTTGATTGGGAAGTTTGTATAGCCTGGTCATCTGGGTACCTGGAGCCAAATTGCCAAGAATTCCCAACACAGCTTCCCGATCGCTACCCGACAGCCGCTGGTGGGCCATCTTTTCCGCACCTTCCATTGTGATCGGTTCGCTCTTGGTGTGCGTCCTCGCCCAAGTCCAGCTGAGCGATTCTAGGGAAGAGGGCATTACCCGGATGAGTTTGTAGCACTTCAACAGATCCAGGCGACCTATACGAGCAGTCCGCATCGCCTCCCGGAGTTCATCACCTCGACCATCATGCCCGAGCTGCTGGTCGGCAAGAGAGAAGAGGGTGGAGTTTGTTTTGTCATCTCCTCGAATAGCGTCCACCGCCTTCTTGAAAGCCACCTTAGCCTCATTCAAGGAATCGACCGCCTGAACTACTTCATCGTTTCCACAGATAAGACCAGCCCCGAGCAGCTCATCGCCATCTTCTAAGTGCCAGATCTCCGTCAACGATCGAACAACAGCATCTACCTCACCGGCTTCTTCTCCGGAGAAGGTAGGCAAAAATCGAGGCATATCCGATTGATTGCGAATCGCGATACTCAGTGCCGAATTGGCTGCGGCCAGTGCCTCGTAGGCATCGAGCAAATCTTTCACTAATGTGGCCATTGCGCCCTCCTTGTCAGATGTAGAGATATTATAACATCCCCGTCGGTATATGCCAGACCTACTAGCCACCCCCCTGCCATCCTGATAGTCCGCCCTGATTTACCCTTAAGTAACCTTGCATATCCTTCGGTATCCTTGGCAGCGCGAGCCCTCCGGGCACACGCCGCATAAGGTAATCAGAAGAGGGGAGGATGCTTTTTCGGAGTGCGGAGGTGGGGGTGGGGTTTTCGTCCCGATATAGACGGGGATGTTATAATATGTGTATGTAATTCGCCGGAGCCCTGGATTCAACCTAGACGGGGATGTTATAGAATATGTACTCTCGTTTGCCCACGGCCCCCACAACCCCAGGCCAATTTGCAGAAATTGAGGCTCAGCGCTAGAATATGCTCATCGTTTGAAGGAGTTCCTATGGCTCGTCACGCTTTTACATCTGAATACCTCGCCTCCCAGGTGGCCGGTTCGTGCCGCATTGAGGGTATTCGCGTGTCTGCCCGCCAAGAACAAACCATCTGCGATGTCATCGACGGCAAGGCCGACTCCAAAGCTATGCGCCGTAAGCTGGTTGCCCAGTTCCAAGCCAACAACAAAGCTATGGTTGCAGTTGGCTAACTCCGTAGTACCCTGATCCTATGGATCAATACTCTCAATACGACCTCCGCGAAGACGACCCCTATCTCATTGAGGGATCTGACTGCCTGCAAAACCTGCTGGGGTTCACCGATACCAAATCTCTGAATCACGCCGAAGAGCAGCTGACCCAGCTCACCATGGCCGAGCTCGTTGCCGACCCGGTACCGGCCACCTTCGACCTCAAGCACCTGCAAGCCATCCACTTTCGGATCTTCGAGGACGTGTACCCCTTTGCCGGGCAATGCCGCCAAACTGAAATCCTCAAAGGAGGAAAGCTATTCCTCCCGCACAATATGATTGAGCAAGTCTCAACAGAAGTATTTACAGAGCTACACAGCGAGAATCTGCTTCAGGGCCTGGCACCGGCTGAGTTCGGAAAAAGGGCGGGTTACTACCTGGGTAAAATCAACATGATCCACCCTTTTCGGGAGGGTAATGGTCGGACGCAGCGTGTTCTTGTCGATCAGCTCGCTTCACTTAACAATTTCGCGCTTGAGTGGGCTGCAATTTCAGGTGAAGGCATGGCGAGAGCCTGCCGGGAAGCCAGAACGACCGATCCGGACGGTACCGCTCTGCAACGCTTACTCTCTCTTCACACTGTTCTTCCCAGCAGCCGATAACCGGCGAATTAGCTCTTTTCCTCGTTAAACATCCACGGCAGGGCGTCCATATAGCCGTCCTCAACAGCGGACAGTCTCACCTCTTCGGCAAACAGCCTCTCCGTGTGCTGGAAACCCACCTTAATGCACTCTGCCTTTACTTCCATGGGAAGGACAGGGTTGGATTTCATCTCGACAGCCAAGGTGTATCGATGATCTATACGACTGGCCAGGTTCCTTAACTTGTCAGCCACGACTTCACGCCAACCCTTTGCTGGACCGTTCTGCCTTACACGATAGCTCCAATGACGTTGAATAGGCGTATGCTTCATGCAAATCCCTCTATTATGCGATCGCTCTCATTCGATGTGAGAACCTTTCCAGTTCAACAATCCATTCTTCTTGTTCGGCCTGGGAGCCGAGCAGCAAATAATCAGCCCATACATCATCTTCCAACCATTTTGGCCGCACATTCAATGCTCGATGCGTTTCATAAACACACCAGGCTTCAGATCCAACGAGCTCCCTGAAGAGGCGTTTGTTCCCGTGAACCGATGGCCCATCATATGTCTCAATAAGTATCGATGGATCGTGGTGACAGTCACAGAGGCAAATCACATAGGCTTCGCAACAATCGCCTTCTTTACCTTTATTCCGCCCGTTAGGGTGATGAATTCTTAAACAGTGACTTGAAACAATACCCAAATGGTTGCATGCAAAACAACCCAAACTGGCAACCTGAGAGTGCCAGGCCTTATCGCTCGCTGATCTTCCGTGGCCGGTTAACCCCCGAGATTTCGCTTTAGGCTTGCTCCCCGAAGCACTTTGGCCACAACTTCTGATTGGCGTTTTCCGCTTAAGGCTCGTCTTTGATTTCAGCGCCGTCTTTGTTTTTAGCGGTGTTTTCCGCTTTAAAGGTGTGCGTTTCATAATACCTCCTCTATAAAACCAACATACAGAGGATTTCAGATATGCAAGCGCAGCCTTACTTATGAATTTGCGAGTTGTATAATGCGAAATCCATAGTAATTTGGTTAAAACAGCGGAATACAGGCGACAAGGAAATGATGAAACTAACCACCAGGGCCCTTGGTGAGATAGAAGGACATCAAGTGGTAGCTTGGCGTGTTGGAACAAAGCGCCGAGGACTACTGCATATTTCAGATATCAGTAGCCAGGACGCGACAGCCTCAGCAGAAATTGTAGCGATAAGACATTTACTGTTCACTGACAAAGTATTTATGCGCGATATTCATAGCGGGGAAGGCCTGGCATTGGAAGTTTCCACACCGGTCATAAAGAAGGTTGCCAGAGGTAAAACGTCAAAGGCTCACCTATCCACGCTTGCTAGATTTTTCACCACAAACCTCCAAGGGGTAACTCTGGGTACTACGAGCCCAAAGGATGAGCACCTACCTAACATTGGGGATGAAGTGCCTTGTGTCTACCTGTCCAGCAGCGAATCCCCCCAGTATGATGTTTTTGACACACCTGCGATGGGCAAGCTCAGATTGACACAACACGTCCTCGACCAATTTATAGAGCGTCTTCATAGCGGGGAAGCAAAAAAGCCACTGACCTCATTGATCAGTCGTTTAAAACACGAAGAGATCAAACGTCTTCCACTTCCAGACAAAGTTGCTCTTCACAAAATCAAGAAATACGGAACGATCGACAACCTGGAAATCTGGGGGCATGACACCAGCCAGATGCATTTCACGGTTGTAAGAGATCCCAGAACTGCAATTGGTACTGTCGTGACAATCTACCGGCGGCACCCTGAACATCAGTAAATAGCCCCTTTACGGTGCCATCTCCAGGCCAACGAATTAACACTTGTCATTTATGATTGGATCTGCTTTACGCAGGGAGCGCTTGTGTTACCATTAAATTTACTTCTGCTTCGGCAGAGTAATAGGTAGCTGGCCTCAATCAGCAATTATCTATCCGATCCAGGATACAACCCCATGGGGAGCAAAACTCCTCTGGGGGGTTTGCTCCCTTCTTTTTTTATAGGAGCAAACTATGAATAACCTTCCTTTACAACTTATCTCTGAGGAAATAATCCTCGATAAGTACGCAAAAAACCAAGAGCGATCGCTCGACGGTACCCAAGCCACTGATCAGATCCGCAAGCGAGTCTCCAAGGGACTCTCCAGCTGCGAGGAAGATCAAAAGCACTGGGAAAAAGCCTTTTATGATGCCCAGGTTGAAAATGGCGTAATCATGGCAGGCCGAGTCAATTCAGCAGCGGGTACCGACATCGATGCTACGCTGATCAATTGCTTTGTACAGCCAGTTGCTGACACCGCTAGTGGTTATGTTGGTAAGCGCACAGGAATTTACCTCGCGCTTCAACAAGCTGCTGAAACAATGCGACGTGGTGGTGGCGAAGGTTTTAACTTTAGCTACATCCGCCCTGATGGCGCGAAGGTGAAAGGCACAGGGTCAAAGGCCTCTGGTCCTATCAGCTTCATGCAGGTCTTCAATTCCTCTTGCGTTACCGTGGAATCTGCCGGAGCCCGGCGCGGTGCCATGATGGGCATACTCAATGTTAATCACCCAAACATTCGCGAGTTCATTGCGATTAAGGAGACCAAAGGTACTCTTGATCAATTTAACCTCAGTGTCGGTGTTTACCATGAGTTCATGGAAGCTTTGCTGAATGATGAGACCTACGAGCTCGTTCATACAGCAGAACCAAATGACCAACTCATCGAGCAAGGCGCATTTCAGCGTGAAGATGGCTTGTGGGTATACGAGACAGTAAGAGCCCAGGAAATTTGGGATCTAATCATGGCTCATACTTACGGTCATGCCGATCCAGGCGTTGTGTTTCTCGATCGCGTTAACGAGGAAAACAATCTTTGGTATTGCGAACTCATCGATGCCTGTAATCCATGCGGCGAGCAATATCTGCCGGATTATGGCTGCTGCTGTTTGGCTGCGATGAATTTAACAGCGTTTGTGATTGATCCATTCGTTCAAGACACTCCCGAGAGTAAATTTCATTGGGATCGTTTTGTACGGGGAATACATACAGCTGTTCGTATGCTCGATAATGTTCTTACCGTGACCTACTGGCCACTTGAGGAACAGAAAAACGAAGCAGAATCGAAGCGCCGGGTAGGTTTAGGTTTTACCGGACTTGGTAGCATGCTGGCTCTTCTTGGGCTGCGCTATGATAGCCAAGAAGGTCGAGATTTCGCTTCAAAGGTATCTGAAGTGTTGCGCGATGAAGCCTATCGTGCATCGATAGAACTTGCCAAAGAAAAGGGGGCTTTCCCTCTTTTTGACAAAGAGAAATATCTCGAGTCCAAGTTCATTCAGCGCCTGCCAAAAGATATTCAGGAAGGGATTGCCACTCACGGCATTCGTAATTCCCACCTGTTGTCTATAGCCCCAACCGGCACTATCAGCTTGGCATTTGCCGACAATGCGAGTGGAGGCCTTGAGCCTGCATTCAGTTGGACATACACACGCCATGTTCGGGCAGAGGATGACTCCAAGAATTCGTATGAAGTCATGGATCATGCTTACCGCCTTTACAAGGAAAATGGGGGCGACCCTAACTCCTTGCCTGATAGTTTCGTCAGCGCTATGGAAATATCACCTGAAGATCACCTGCTAATGGTCGCTGCCATTGCTCCGATGATCGATAGTGCCATTTCCAAGACCATCAACGTGCCTGAAGATTATCCTGTGGACCAGTTCCAGGATATTTATCTGAAAGCCTACGAGCTTGGTCTTAAAGGCGTGACAACTTATCGGCCAAACAGCATTACCGGAGCCGTTCTTGAAGTTGAACCGTCAACACCTGCTGACTTGGACACGTCGGCTGATCGCAAGATCAAGCTGGATAAGGTACCAGAGCCTGCATTAAACAGCTTGCGCTGGCCAAAACGTCCCAAATGTCCTGATGGCAACGACTCAAAGACCTACCTGGTAGATCACCCTGAGTCGCCCTTCGCTGTGTTCATTGGGGATATCGTTAACGGCGGCAACAAATCTGAACCTTTCGAGGTTTGGGTTACCGGGGAAGAACAACCCCGCTGTGTTGCAGCTTTGGCCAAGGTGCTATCAACAGATCTGCGTTCTTACGACCGAGGATGGCTGAATGCCAAACTGGACTCTCTTGCCAAGACGGGCGGGATTCCATTTGAAATGAAGCTACCCGGCCAGTCAGATCCGACCATAGTGCCTTCTGATGTTGCTGCTTTGGCGATGCTAATCAAGCATCGTTGTACTGAGCTTGGGGTGTTGGAAGATGTAAACGACACACCACTGCTCGATGCCTTGATCAGTAAGAAAGAGCCCAAAAGTGGTACTGACGGAACCCTTAGCTGGACCGTGGATATCAATAATCCCTCTACCGGAGACGATTTCGTAATGTTTCTGAAGGAGCTGGTTATGCCTGATGGTACCCACCGACCATATAGCCTGTGGTTTAGCGGAAACTATCCAAAATCAATGGACGGTTTGGCTAAAGCCCTAAGTTTGGATCTGAGAGTACTTGATCCCGGCTGGGCTGCTAAGAAACTGCGGAGCATAAGCAATCTTCCAGAGCCTCAAGGTGATTTCCTTGCCAGGATTCCGGGGGAGCAGAAGCAGGCTAACCAGCCTTCGACTGTAGCCTATGTTGCTCGTTTGATACTTCATCGGTTCCACATGCTTGGCCTGTTAGACCGAAATGGATACCCAGTTAATGAAATGGGTATTTTCAAAAAGGAAGAGCAGGTAACTGGAAATAAAGCAGGTCTTAAACTCATGCCCGGCAAAAATTGCCAGGCTTGCGGTGTGAATGCAGTCATCAAAAAAGATGGTTGTGATTTTTGCACTGCTTGCGGTGAGGTAGGATCTTGCGGATAAAATCAATCAACTTTGGGGGCCTCGTGCCCCCCTTTTTTTAGGGCATAACAATGAGCGCTGATCACGATACGGTTTTAGAAGAAGATACTGGTCACAGCATTCCTTTTGATGACGAAAGCGTTATTTGGGAAGGCGGGCCTTCCCAGGTAGTTAACCTATGGAAATATATCGGATGCATCGGGACAATTTTTTTCACCGCCTATTGTTTATGGGCTTGGCATTCCGAACTTTATATTGGCTATGAAAACCTCACACCCATTATTAATACCATCTGCCAGATCATGATCATCATCCCAGCTCTGCTTGCAGTCTATTTTTTCTTGGAAGTGAAGTATGAGCATACTGTGATTTCGCGCAATAAGATCCTTGAGCAGAAGGGGATCACACGGCTATTCAGACAAGAGCGATATTGTGAGCTGAGCGATATTAGCGATATTGAAAGCCCACCCCCAGGTATTCTGCTTGGTTTATTCGGTCTGTCCGATGTAGTGATAGAAACACACGACGATGACCAACCGATAATAACTATCAGGGCGATTAGACATCGCGACGAACTCATTCACTCCCTTTTACCTCTTTGGAGAAAAATTAAACTTGAGAGAAAAGGCTTCTTTTCAGATAGGTGACCAATGAATACGCTCAACAGGAAAGTCATATTCATCAACAAACACCAGGCCGAAATACTTGAGCCACCAGATAATGCTGTGATCATTTCGATAAACGATTCCAGGGAGACAGAATCGGACTTAAAGGACGGATGGAGTAGGGTGCTAAGGTATTACTTTATCGATGGCACCTATAATGAAGACAGCCTACGATTTGCTGGTATCAACTATAAGTACATTTATTCGGCTTATTTTGATGCTGATACCGCTCATACAATGCGTTCAGATATTGCTGAGTGCATTGACAAAGGCACTTCAATTTTTGTCATTCACTGCCATGCAGGTCGCTCGCGTTCCGCTGCGATCGCGAAGTACATTCACGAGACATACGGCTATGCTGTTGGAAACGATGTTTCTCAGCTGGAATCACTGGTTAGCTTCGACTCTCAATTATTTGACCAGGCAAACCCTCTAGTTTACAAGCTGCTACAGCAACCGGATTACTACGCTCCGGTTTTGTTCGACATCGAAACAACTAAATTGAACTCCTCTGAAGATCAACCAAAGGGGCTGATTCATAGATTAATCTCGATCCTTACAGGTAATAAATAACTAGGCTGACATCAGAACCAAATAACACCGAAAAGGTGACAATCCTAGAGCGATGATCGCAGGGTTAGGTGGGATAATCCAAGCCAATATTTCTTGGTTATATGAGATCTCCCTATGTTCACCGGCCTATTCATCGATGCATTTATTGTCACTCCCTATGTTGAACAGACCAAATCTGAACTGGTCTGGAATATTGCCAATGGGGCGGGTGCTAACGCCTCTCCAAATGTTCTATCAGAACTGAGCTTCAAGGATGTAAAGTCAATTGGATATGGATTGAAGCTTGCCCATCTGAACGCCATTTCAGAAAACTTCGCTTTCTACATAGAGGGTGAATATGCTGATTCATCTATTCGCTCTGGTACTGTTCAAGATTCTGACTACAGCCAGGACAACCGTGCTGGTGAGTTTTCCCGGTCAATCTCCGAGGTAGAAGATGACTCCCTAAGCGGCTGGAGCCTTGCGGCTGGAGTAAAAACCCGTTGGTTTGGGGCTCGAGGGCATTACTTAACCACCCTGATTGGGCACCAGCGCCAGAATGTCGATTACACCATGACTGATGGCGTACAAGTTATCCCGGAATCTTTAGCTGGCCAACCCCTAACGGGTCTTAACTCGACCTACAACTCTGAGTTTGAATCGTGGTACATCAAAGTTGGCACTGAGCACGTTTTCAAGTGGGGAACGATCGGCCTTAGCTACGAGCACCATGATTTGGATTTCTATGCCGAAGCTGACTGGAATCTACGCACTGACTTTGCTCACCCTAAGTCTTTTGTACATGAAGGGGAGGGCACAGGTAAGGCTATAACCATCGCGTACACCTATCCGATCAATTTACAGTGGGATGTCTATCTGACATACACAAAGCGTGAGAACACTGTAGAAGACGGATATGATCAAACTTTCTTTGCCAACGGTAACTCTGCGATTATTAGACTAAACGAGGTGGAGTACGAGGCTGAGCAATTCCAATTGGGCTTCCGTTACATCTTCTAATAAGGGATCAGCATGACACACAAAATCGCATTCAGGCTGTACCTTTTGTTCTTGCGTAATAACTCAATCGCCATTATCTCTACAGTTTGCGCCATTTCAGCCGCAGCTTATAAATATGGCGGTATGGTTTGGTACGGAGCAATAAGCACCGGCGCTGTTATCTCACTGTTATTGCCATTACTTCTCGTTGCCGCCGCAGTTGCCACTCAAAAGCAAGCTACACTTGAAGAGTGGCTCAGCAGATAAGGTCTTCTAAAATGCAATTCAAATCTTTTGCAGCAGGTCTGTTATCTTTGACTTTATTGCCGGGCGTCACCCTGTCTGAAGATCTTAAGGCGGTCGATTCGTGCAAAGATAGAAAGGCTTACATCGAAGCTCTTGCTCTTGAATTGGAGAAATCAGGAAAGGATGTATCAGGAAGTGAAAGCTTAGATGGTGGGAAATATACGCAAGAAATTTCAGCCATAAGGCTCATGAAAATTGAGCCTGAAAAGAGCCCCCGCAGCATTAAGAACAACTGCGGGGATAAATAGAACTTACTGCTGAGATTTTCTCTTTTCGAGCCTTTGCTCCAGCTCATCAAAAGCTTCTTTCATTGCAACATCAGTTGCTTTCGACCGCTGCTGCTTTAGAACCTCATTGAATTGATCATACGGCAGCTTCAGGAGAACAAATGCCTGGTAGTTTCCTTGAATGGCTTTGATTTCCTTTTTCTCTGTTTGGTATCCAACTACAGGCACAGAATCAACGATCTTATCGATCAGTCCCTGATATGAAGTGACGCCCTCAAACTCTCCACCTGTCGCGTAAATTCGCTCACTACCTGATAGCTCCTGGGAATAGAGTTTTGCAAGACCAAACTCAGCCTCCAAAGTCGCCATTTTAAGCGCTGTGTTAAATGAGTCGCTGTTTCCCATACCAACAGCGTACATTCCCTCTTGATCCGATTTAGGTGGATTTACAGCCCAATCAGGAAGATCCTCAATGACTTCCTTGAGCCTGTCATTCTTGGCATCGATTACTTTCTGTTTCTGCTTTTCAGCAGCCACTCGGTCATAACCCTCATTGCTGGCACATGCAATCAGAAATAAAGATACCAGTATCGGGACAATCATCTTGTGCATATCGAACTCCTTGATAGGTGGAATAGTCAGTTATATTTTAGCGCGGCTTATCAGATATACCCCATGTATAAAGTTCAGAACTGGATGCCATGACACATTTCTATTCTGCACCTGAAGGAAGCATGGGTTCATCATCCCAGTGCAACTGCTTCGTTAAATCAGCCATTCCACTGCGCTTAGCTCGAATCTTTTTCGAGTACCTGGTTAACATGGCCATGGTCTTCCACCTGCCACTCAGCATGATTCGTGCAGAGTCGATATTTCGCTCGATCATTTCCTGGGCAGCACCTACGCGGGTGGAGTGTCCAGAGAAAATCGAGGGTTCAAGATCCAACCTCCTGGCTATTCGCTTAAAGCATCGCTGAACGCCACGAGTACTCAGCCTATCTCCCATTTGGTTGTCCGAGTAAATCCCCCGAAAGATCGCCCCTTCGTTATAGTTTGGATTTGAAACCGCTCCCCAGCCCAGTAACAAATTGGTCGTCGTCACCGACAGGTGCAACCATTCGCCTTCACCTTCCTGGTCAGTCTTTGACTGCTCCAGATCGATCAGGCCGGAACCATCGGCTTGCAATTCAAAATGGCTCCAATCAAACCCAACCAGCTCTGATTGTCGGCACAATGTTTCAAACCCGATAAAGAGCAGGGTGATATCTTGGCAATCTCTGGCTACTTCGGGATTGAACAGATCCAGGGCCAACTCCAGATGCTCTACGCGGAGGCCTTCAGCTTGCCGAGTACGTTTACTTAATCGTCGTCGCAGTTTCTGCAACCTGGTCTTTACGCGAAACGACTGCCTGGGGTCATCGAGTTCAAGCATTTCCGCCCACGAAGCCAAGCTGGCCACATGTCGATCTATGGTCCCGCGCTTCCGTCCAAGTGCTTCTAGCTGGATCAGATAAGCTTCAACAGTCCCATCCAGGTAAGGCAAAGGCACCAGCTCTTCACGGTTACAGAATTCCACATAGGCAATCATGTCACTGTAATAGGAGATCTCGGTGTTTTCTGATTTTGCGCCCTGGATTTCCATGGAGCGTTTATCTAGCAGCTGAAAGAGCTCAAATTCAATCCGCCCATCCAGCGCCCCCAATAAGCGATCGCGGTATTTTGCCAGCTTCATATCGTGGCTGACTTTACCGGTAGTAATTGTTTTTTGCTGGATCTGGGCAGTCGGCTTGTAATCGTCTCGTTTAATGACGTTGAGCTGACCTCGCTGTTTCCGCTTTAAGTCAACAGCAGAAGTGGGTTCAATTTCCTGCATACTTTGTCCTTTACTGCCATCCTTCATCGGTTCATTGATCACTGAGGATAAAGTCTCGTTCACACTCATTGCATTGAACGCTGATGCCCAGTTTCCCATAGATCTTTAGGTCACAACCTTCACAGATATATCGGTACCGGGTTTTCGACTTGGCCGCCACCGGCAACGGCAGAAAATCCTCGATCAGCTCGCTCATGATCTGACTGTCATTAAAGCGAACCTCCAGTGCTGCCACCTCGGGTGGAGGGGAGTATTCGGTCGTCAATAGCGTTTCATGATACTGCGCCAGCTCTTTCGCGCCTGGATGGTCTTCTTCAATAATGTCATTGGCCGCCACCACCGTTGGGTGGTAGAGCCGGTCAATGGCCATCCGGTCCACCCAAGGAATATGGTCACCCTTATCTTGCAGTAGCGCATGATAGGCCACATGGAAGGGTCCACCCTCAATCGGGTAATCAGACATCGTTTGGCCAGTGATCGCGCCACCGGGTTCGCCGGTTGTACTGGGCATCAAGCCCACCTCAATCATTTTTCTGGCCCACTCTTTATTGTGGTAGCACTTTCTCGATGGCTTACCGAAGCACTCCTGCCAGTGATGACACATTTCGTGAACCAAGGTTTGGCAGACCTCAATCAGTCGGCTTTTGGCAACAAAAGCAGGGTTGAGCGAGATCTCACCGGCCTTTTCGCCCTGACCATTCATCCACCGGTCCTCGACGTAGTGCCCCATGACACCACCACCTTCACGCTGCACCAACAACATGACCACCGGTAAGCGATCGTCAAAGAGGGCTTTGTTGAAATGATCAAAGAGCGTCTGTAGTGCGCTGAACAGTTGATTAGAGGGTTTCACGTTGATCTGGCCACCATTGGCGATAAATTGCATTCAATCATTATTTGTATTGTACATTACAAAAACAGATTTCCCCATTCCGTCCCTGTCTACATATGTCGTATAAGTAACATTATAGGACATACTGTAATGCCTGCAACATATCCCCAAAAAACTGTAATTGCTGACCTGTTTTCACATCTACATCCTTCAACCGTCCTACCTCTTTAAACAATAAAATCCTGCTAAATGGCCGGTCTCACTAGGCTACAGCACAGATTTCCATCGGTCCAGGGCTCGGGTGACGGATTGACTTTTGCTGTATTTACATTACACTTTACACATTACAGCAAAAGAGCAAGCCCATGGAAAATATTCGACTGACTGAAGAGCGGGTACACGCACTTATCAAGGCCTACGCCGCCGAGAACGCGGGCGAAATCCCCAGCTCCACGCTGATCATTGAGCTCAACGATGGCCATGGCAGCCTTCATTCCGCCAACAAATACCGCAAGACCTATATCAAACAGCACCCAGCAGCCGGGGCTGGTGACCAAGACCCCTTCGCGGGGTTCCCGGCAGCCATAGCAGAAGCCGCAAAAGAAATGCGAGCGACCCTTGAATCTGAAGCTCAGGCCAAGATTGAAGCTGCGCAGGCAGAGGCTGCGGAGAAAATTCAGGTCATGCAGGAGCAGCTGGAGGATGCAAAAGCAGAGCTGCTGTCCCAACTGGAAACGGACAAAACCCTAAGAGCAGATTTGCGCGAAGCCAAAGGGGATAATGCGGCGCTCATCGACGAGAACCAGATTCTGAGAAAGCGACTGGAGGACAGTGCAGAAGCTCTCAACACTTGCAAGGTCGAGCTGGTGGCGCGTCAGGCAGATCTGACCGGCTGCCGGGCACAGATCGAAGATTTAGAAGCGATCAGAGATGAAATCGCCCCCTTGCTGCGCGATCAGCAAAGCCAGCTAACAGCACTGGGGGAACAAAGCAGTACTTTGGCGGACGCAGCGGCAACTCTCCAGAACGGTCAGGAGTCCTCCGTAGAAACGGTGAAGCATCTGATAGAGTCGCTTTCAACTGGGCTTTCACAGGAAATCCTCAGACTTGCCGAACTAACCAATGCTAACCGTGATGCCATCAAGGCGGCAGATCATCATCACCAGCAGTATCAGGTCGAGATTGCCAGGCTGAACCAGACCATAGAAGATCAGCGATTACTTCTGGAGGAGGAACGACAAGCTAACATTGAGCTAGCCCAGGATGCTTTGACTGCCAAAGTTGAAGCCTCGCATGAACTAATGCTGTCTCTTGTTGAGAACGTGGCAAACCTCCACAATACGCTTCCGTCGGAGATAGCAGAGTCTCTGAAAGGCCAGCAAGGAGAGGCGTAAGATCTGATGCCACAGCATGATATTTCCAACCCAATGGTTGAATATTGGCAGTCTGGAGATAAGCCTTGCACCCTTCCTGAAGGGCAAGGTGATGTCAAACGAAAATGGAAGGCTGCCGTCATGATTGAAGATGCGACCTTCCGGGTCCATGAATATGAGCTGAATCCAGGCCAGAAATTGAGGCTTTCCGAGATGCTCTCTGCCATCACCCTGGCGCTGAATGAGCTATCGGATGAAACCACCCAGGACTGTGGCTTTAAAATCTGGTGAGCGGATAAAATTATGTGCAAAGCAAAATTTGAAGTAGTAAGCGACAATGACACATTTGTTCTGATTGTCGATCTGGATCAGGGCAAAACCATCACCAATGACGCTCATGCTGTCATTGAGAAGCTGAGTTCGATGACCAAGCATGGACTGGGTAATCGCAAGGTTTACTACAGAGACACCTGTGGTCGCTTTGATGAACTGGAACACTCTGATTCCAGGTTCACCAGGATATTGCCCTGCAAAGAGTCTCAGCAGCAGTTCCTAAGAGAACTTACCCCTCCTCACCTGTAACGCCCACTCGTAAAACACCCCCTTTACGGGGACTTCTCCGTAACAGGATTTGCTCTCAATCAGGTTAAAGTCTCAGCTACCAAAATGTATGCTGAGGCTTCCCGTATGCGGCAAATTTACACTTTAATTATCGGTCTTCTGATCGCTTTACCCGGCTTAGCCCAGGACTCAACAAAGGGCCGATGGCTCGAAGGCAAAAGCGATGGTTGGTTCTGGTATAACGAACCGGAGGAAGCCATTGAAGAGCCTATTGAAGAAGAGGAACCAAAGCCTCAAACCAAGGTGATTTCCCCTCCCTCGGCACCCCAAGGGCCAGCCCCATTATCTTCCGCATGGATTCGCGAGAACATGCAGTCCTACCTTGACGCTGCGATAGATAACCCAACGCCAGAGAATGTCGCCGCCTTTCTCTATATCCAAAGGTATGCAATGGACAAATCCTTTGCCTTCATGGATGCCCAGCAGCAGGTCACTTTAGGTCATCCAGTATTCGATGAAATTAATCGACGGCCAACCGCTACATTCGCCAACAGAAAGCTTGATGATGCCGCATCAAGCAACAACAGAGATGTTATTTCAAAGATCAGTTCCAACTCGGGACTTTTCTTCTTTTTTGATGGATCTGAAGCATCAATGGCCCAGATGGGTGTCCTTGATATGTTGGTACGGAACCACGAGTTCGACATCGTAAAAATCTCTGTAGCCCCCATCCCACAAGCTCTGCAAGAACAAGGCATCCGAATTGATAATGGCCATGGAGCCCAAATGGGTGTCACCACCGTACCGGCCATCGTTTTGGTTCGCCCCGATGGCGTATTCGACATTATTAGCCAGGCTCCGGTCAGTTTGAATGACCTGAAAAAGCGCCTTTTGGTTGGGGCAAAACGCCTAGCAGTCATCTCAGAGGATGAATTCAACAGCACTCGACCTATCAACAATATCAATTTGAATCTTGCCGATTCACAACCCAAAGCTATACAGCCATCAACCAACAATTTACCAATCCCAGCAAAGGATATCGTCAACGCTTTTAGTGGAGGACAAACACGATGAAACCGGTATTAATAACTGCCCTGGCCTCACTACTGTCTTTGGCCGCTTTCCAAACCCAAGCTGCGGGCATGCAAGACCAACTTGATGGTCTTTTCACTGAGATGTCGAATTACACTGCTCCAGGCGCATATGAAACACAGCGCCGTTCAGCATATTTCGGGGGACGATATACCTACAAAACTGCAATTTTTAATGAAAACCTGATTTCTATGCAGCTTCCATCCGCAAGGGGTGGTTGTGGTGGTATTGACATCTTCGGCGGTAGTTTCAGTTTTATTAACTCCGACCAAATCGTCCAGTTACTTCGTCAAGTTGCCGCCAATGCCCAAGGCTACGCATTCCAACTGGCCATGGACAACATGTGCCCTGACTGTATGAAGTGGATGAATGAGCTCCAAGCCAAGATGCAACAGCTCAATGAGAATATGTCTAACTCGTGCCAGCTTGCTCAGGGTCTTATTAACGATGGTGCCAATATGCTTGCCTTGAAAGAGCGCCAGGATAATGAAGCCAGCATTACAGCTTCTCTCACCGGTATTGCTGATGACTTCGGCGCTGCAATGGAACACATTGGTACCGCTGATACTGCGCTCAAACAAATCTTCGATAACAACCCAGCGGAATATGATGAACAGTCAGGATCTGTAGTTTTCGTTGCCCTGACACGTCATAACGCTCAGAACTGGTTTGTGGGTGGTGATACAGAACTTATCGAAACCATCATGTCTATGACCGGGAGTGTTGTTGTAGGTGAACTTGTTCAAGGTAAAGATAATCAGGGCGAAACTCCTGAAGTTTGGGTCTTAACAGGCAACAAGTTGACAATGGAAGATCTCATCGATGGTGCCGAGAATAAAGAGATCTATAACTGCGGAGCCGATGGTGATACAGACAATTGCCGTATTGATCCAGCAGACACCAAAGATATCGATATCGAAGGCCTGAAAGAACAGATTCTTGAGGCGTTTACTGGCGCTGACGGGATTATCACCATGATCCGCAATAGAAATGTTGCCGGGAACCTTAGTCAAGAACACCAGAATATTCTCGCTTCCATGCCCTACTCTATTGGCTCGAAAATATTCCAGCTCGCTCCTATTTCTCCTGAAGCAGCTGAAGATTTCGTTGAGAAAACGATTGATTCTATCACTCTCGAATACATCTACCGCCTTGTAAAAGGTTCATTCAAAGCTGTTGATATCGCCATGTCTAATGCGCAATCAAACTACGGACCAGCAGCCAGAGAGGAAATCCAGAAATCTCAGGAAACTCTTGAAACAGAGTATGAAGCTCTTTCTAGCCGGTACGGATCAATCCGAGATATTGAACGTCACTACAGCGAGATAATGGAAAACATTCCAAGCCCGAACTACATCACCGCTGAGTCATTAACTGTTGGTAACCAGGAGTAATCAGAATGGAATTTGATATTTATTCTATTGGTGACTCCGAATTTCTTGAGCAGGTACTGATCGCCTTAGCAATGATTGCTGGCGTAGATGATTTCGGGGCTATGGTTCAAGTTGGGATGGCAGTAGGAGTTTTATCTGTCATTTTCAGTGCGATCGCCAAAGGCGGAAAGGAAATCGAATTCCAGCATATTTTGCTTGGATATATCCTTTGGGCAACCATGTTCGTTCCAACAGCCCGAGTCACAATTGAAGACACTTACACTGGCGATGTCAGGGTGGTTGATAATGTACCTATGGGACCGGCTGCGGCAGGGGGAATAATTTCTCTAATTGGCTATAAGGTAACTGAGCTTTTTGAAGTAGCTTACGGGCCAATTGTGCCCAAAGTCACTGAAACTGAGTTTGCCGAGTCATTAAGACTCATCAACAATTTGCGCAACAAGGCCTCAAATGAGGCCGTTTGGGACTCAATGAACTTGGCTGCTGGTGGAGGTTTTATCGACCTTCAAAGAAGCTGGGTTAACTACATGAAAGACTGTACCTTGAAGAAAGTTGATTTGAACATTATCAATCTGTCTCAACTTTCTAGGCTTCCATATGATGATGCTCTCCGTTTTGATTCAGTCCTGTTTGGTACCCAGGTCTATCTTGAGGCCGCCAACCCTAATGGGCAGAATTTGACCTGTACAGAAGCTTTTCCAGATCTTCTTGCAGCGACAAACTACAATCACATCGAAGTCCAAAATACTTTTAATCAAGTCCTCGGCCTCAATGGTAACAATACCCAGGCCGGTGTAACTCACATTGCAAAAACACAATCGGCTCTTGATGCTCTTTTCGGAGCCGGTGAGGACGCGCAGCGGATGATGGAAACCGCTGTTCTGGAGCCCATCTTAATGAGGGCTGCGCAGGGAAAATATGATGCTCTAAATGACGTGGCAGGGTCTGCCATGGTCAACCAGGCTATTCACCAAAGAAATACAACATGGGCTACTGAGCAATCACTGTTCATGTCTATCGTCCGGCCCATGTTAGCTTTCTTTGAAGCGTTTACTTATGCCGTTGCTCCAGTGATGGCGTTCGTAATTGTACTTGGTGCAAAAGGCATTCAACTAGCTGCAAAGTACTTTACTTTAATGATTTGGATTCAGCTTTGGATGCCGTTGCTTGCCATTTGTAATCTGTATATCTATACCGCTTCAAGGAGGGAGCTTGATGTTTACGCTGCAAGTGGTACCCATAATTGGGACTCCTTCTATGCTCTTAATGGTGCAGCAGAAACTGCTCAGAATTGGATAGCCACTGGCGGTATGTTGGCATCTTCTACTCCGGCCATCGCATTGATGTTGATATACGGGTCAGCCGTTACTGCAACACATCTTGCTGGAAGGCTTAAGAGCGGAGCTGAAATCGATCCGACTACGGGCGGTTCACCAGATATTATGAAACAAGGCCCCGTCTTGGGAGCCAATGTTGGTTATCAGGGTGATATGACATCAGGCGTTGTTCGGTCCGGAGCCCAAGCCGATGATTTCTCAATCAATACCGGCTATCAATTATCAAATCTGGTTTCAAGCAGCTCAGCAGCTGCTGATAGACACCTTGCATCTTTCCAGCAAGGAATCGGAGCAAGTATTCGCAATAGCGATGGACAGTCTTTCAATTGGGAGAATGTTAGCTCTTTGGGAGACAGCGCTACTGCGCTTAGCGGATCTGAGAAGGGAATATACAACAGTGCAATGCAAGCTGTTGAAAAAGGTTACGGACAATCCTTCGCTAACGACAGGCATGTCCAGGGCCTTGTGTCTGCATACGCTTCTGGTGGTATCAGCTCAAAAGAATTACTGAAGGGTATCGACCTGGCCGGTGGCGGTCAGTACTCAATGGCTGATTCCGCACGTAACAGTGAATCCACATCCCGCCAAGAAATGACCAAAGATCTGGAAGGTCTTGATGTAAGGTCTGGTGACAAAGCCGCATTCTCCGAGCAGCTCGCCTCGCAACTGACTAATTCAACAGGTACTGGCGGCTCCAAACAGTGGGCAAGTGATGACACGGCTACCTCTGCAAGGGGTTTTACCTCTTCAGCAGAGCAAGCTGAACAGTATTCAGAACAAGCTTCGCGATTGAATCAAGCAGGTGTTGGCGGTACCTTCACCGGCAACACTGTTGCAGCTGCGATCGCCTCTGATTCACAGGCATTTAACGGCCTCCGCGAAAACTTTAAGGCTTTGTCTGATTCAAATCCTGGATTGAATTCGGCGATGCAGCAAACCTACCAAAATGCTCAGGGCCGGTTCGGCTCCGATGAGCAAAGGCTCGCCTACTCTATGTTAAGGGCTATGACCCAGCCTGGGGCATATAACCATGACAGTAGTGAGCGAGATGGTGTTGCCGCAGTGATGAATGCAATGGATCAATCACTTACTGGCTATGATGGATCGGCTGGACCACTTCCTGGTGGTGAAAGTAGAAACGCTGGGGTTGGTTCATCGGCCCCTGTTTCCAACAGCGGTAATCCGTTGGGAGGGATTGCCAATTCCCCCACCCTATCCTCGCCAGGTTCAATCACTGCGCCATCGTCTGGTCTCGATGGAGTTACAGCGGGTAACGCTGCTGGCCTGGTTCAAACACACAATGATCAATCGGGCCTGCAAGTTGCGTCCAGAGCTGATGCCAACAATGCCAACCTTGCAAGCAATGAGGCCGGAGCTGTAGGTGCATTCCAGCACAAGCAGGCAGACCGGTTAATCACAGATTTGAACCAGGATGTTGCTAATAACGATCTGGCTGATAATGCGGCTCTTGGCCAGATTAAAGGCGGAGCCGAAAATGCAGCAGAGTTTATTCAGGGCCAAGGCGGAGTTTTGGCCGGTGCCGGGTGGGAAGGCGCGAAAGCTGCTAATGCCGAATTTGGCCAGCAAATGTCAAACCTCGGAAATATGAGCCCTTCTCAGGTCGCTGCATTTAACGATAAGGTCGAGTCCCAATTTCAAAACTCTTCAGGGTTTGGTGCTTTTGTCGCTGCTGCTAAAGAGCATGGTATGTCCACTGCTGGCTTCCTTCAGAACATTCTTTCTGGAGGGGAAAAACCAGAGGGCATGTCGTATGCCGCATACTCTCAATATAACGAGACAGCAGCAGGAATGGCTATTGCTTCAGGTCAAGAAGCTTTCGCTGCACATGCGGAACAGCTATCTGCAAATGAATACCAAGCAAAGCTTGCTGAAGCTCAACAAGCCGGGCTTCCTGCTGGCTCAAATGCAGCAGCTATGTATGCAAGTGCTCATTCAACCAACTTCTCCGACTTTGCCGATAAGATGTGGTCACCTGAAGGAGCCCTAACCGCTATTAATCCTGCTTTGGGGGTTGCTGCCGCAACTGGGCTCGCTAAAGACTGGCACCAATCTCAAGCCTTCACAGATGCTCACAACGCGATGAAGATGGAGTTTGTACCTCAAAATGTTGATAGCAACGGTTATGAGTACAATATGGTTGAGGGTCAAAAGGAGTATGTCACCGGCTCAGATGGGGAACGAGTACAACACTTTACTCGAGGAACCAATGATCATGGCCACGAGCAAATAACATTGACCAATCAGAAGTATGAAGACTACACGAATAACGCCGCCGAAATCGTCAAGCATGGCGCTTTCTTTGGAGGCGGCAGTGATACAGAGGGAGGTATGATTAGACTTTCACAGGTAGAGCAGATGCGACACTAATTACACCATTAGCCAGGGAAAAAACTAATGGTGTACATTTGAATCAAACAATGAAAACTTCGGGTCGAAATCAAGCTCTTTAGCTTTTGTCAGGCTTGAGAATTCTGGGTCACCATACACAGCATTCTCAGGCCTGTTTATTTTTCTAGTAGGCTTTATGGATAGAACCCTGCCAATTAAATTAAACACAAAATTAATAGTGAGCACCGAAAAACAGATCCCCGCAGACAACAGCCCAATAAACGGGTTCAATACTCCAAGCGAAACAGATACGGCGATAGCGAAGATAACTGCTAGCTTTGGCTTGAAGTAATACAGAAGCTGGTAGGCCATTCCAGGCAACACAGTCAGGATCAGAGCCTCTACCCCACCATTCGTTTTGCTGATGATAAACGCGCTGCAAATAACGAATACAGCAGCCGACAGAATTGATAACGTCTTTTTCATTAGAACCCCAAACTCCTATCGATCAATCTTAAGCGTGAGCTTATTACCAGATCTTCTGAATCATCCACAGTCAGATCGGCTCGCACAGGCTTACTTCTACTTCCATACCCGATGATGCATAGGCTATGTGAATTAGGCTCTGACCTTCCGGCTTCACAGGGATTAAACCGGGAATCATTACCTCGAACCAATACAGGCTTTGTCAGACTTACCTTCCCATTGACTAAAACATCAAATACAACTTCTTTCTCTGCCAAATAATCGAAATGGGTATCTTCAACTATTTCTTGGGACAGATATCTGCTCCCTCTTATTACAAGTTCACTTCCTGAATTATTTTTAGAGCTTGCAGTTCTGAATAGATCCTGGAGTTCACTTGATATCGATTCTATGGGAGGCTCCACATAATAATTTATGGAAACAATCTTGCGACCCCGATCGTTATAACCAGCGACCAATACCTGGTGGGATGAATCCGTTAACAATGGTATCAAAGTCTCATTGGCCAATCTGGCTGTGCTGTATCCACCAGCAGTAACGTCGCTTAATGTAGCTGCCAACACCTCTTGTCCATTTATTCTGGCCAGCCTAGTAATCAATCGTTGCAACTCAGCCTCACTAGAGGCTTCAGATCTATGCGCCAATAAAGCCCTAACCGTACTGTTTAATACACGGTTTTCACGGATATATCCTACCCTTCGTTCGATTTCATCGAGGTCTACTGTTGCCCTAGCGTTTGAATGTAAAAATAAGCGACCATCCTCTGATACCCTATTGAACTCAACATTCTCAAGCTGAACAAACGTGCTAGATACAAGTTTTAACTCTTGATCGTATTTTGAGTCGCTGACGGTTTCAGTCTCAATCAGATATGAACCGGCCTGGCTAGCTGCAAGCATTTTCAGTTCGTCCAGACAAACCCGTTTCATATCTTCAACGCTTCTGTCATCAGAAACCTCTTTTGTGACAGAAACGCTTCCCACCCATGTACCGGCGAGTGAATACGGGCATATCGCTATAATCAGGAAAAAAAGTAAACCTTTCAAAATCGCACCTCCTGTGTATTTCCTTGATTTTAGCACTCTCTTTCTATATGCAAGTTTGAGCGTTTTCTCTCGATGGACGGAGTAGCTTAAATCCAATAGCAAAGAGGGGTATCACCACAACGACGGTGACAATTAGATCTTCTATCGTGTGATATCCTTGATAAAGCATTGCGATGGCATAGAAGACAATGGCTCCTACAATCAACCGCAATCGGCGCGATAGGAATAAGAGAACAATCCCGGCAGAAAGCGCAAAGGCGGTATGAGTGCTGTAGTCGAGGCCATAACCTTTGAAAAACGAAAGTGTATTGTCTAAAAACATTATTCCGTAGGTGATCGCTAGATTCCAAAGAAGATATAAACCCAGCTTAATGCTGTTACTTTTGTCTTTGGTTGATAATTTTCCTATTATCAAAACACAAGCCACAAACAATACTGGGTTTACTAAATCACAGATAAAATCAACTACTTGATAGGTAGTCATTTGAGTCTATATTCCGCAGTGATGAAGAAACTTGTGCTGTCACTGTAGATGTTCTTCACTGCAAATGTTTCACTGGAAGTAAACTCTTCTACTTTATCTGGCCTATAAACAACCTTGCCTTTGAGCGTAAAGGTGCCTGTATTGAATCTAAAATCTCTGCCAAGACCAAACTCATATGCATCAGCGGACTCTCCCTGAATATCGCTATTTCCGTAATAAGCGAGAGATCCAAAATATCCTGCTTTGGCTCTAGCAATAATATAAGCCGCACCACTATGATCCGCATGCAATGAAGTTTCAAAAAACTCATCTGTATCGTTGTCGATGTATGCATAGTTCATGTGAGCCGATACATACTCAACATACTCAGGCAAAAAGTAATTCTCAAATTTGAAGTCCGCTTCAAACTCAAATCCCGTCAATCGCACTTCACCATCATTAGTGGGGTTATAGTCAAAGAACTGCAATTTCTCCGAAACAAGGTTGTCGAGATTATTACGAAAGAATTTGAAGTCAAATGATCGAAGCAATTTACCTCTGTCGAGGTTTATTGATGATGAGTGGAAAAGCGATATTTCTCTGGCTAATATTTCTTCAGACTTTATCTTTCCATCACTCTTGGAATTGAAGTAGAAATATTTGCTTGTTTGCCCATCCAGAGGATATGGATCAGTAGAATCGAGCCTGTAACTCCAGTCTCGATCATATTCCAGGATATCAGGTGTTCTAACGGATCTTGATAAAACCGCTCTAATACTGGTGTTTCCTGTTAGCCTGTAGTTCACTCCAATTCTTGGGGAGAAGGCGGGGTCATCGAGGTTGCTTGGTTCGTGCTCTACCATCCCACCCAGATTAAATACAAACCTCCCAAATCGCATTTCGGCATTACCGAACAGGCCAAATTGGTTTGATGAGCCCTTACCATTAACAAACGTCTCAGACTCTATCCAATTCCTATAGGCGCTGCCACCAATCACATATCGTAAAGTGTCATTAACAATCGAAGTAAATTCAGCTTCAACACCATACCTGCCTTCCATCGTATTTTCGTTAGTAGTTCCACACCAGGGTTCTAGGGCCGCTGCACCTAAAGTTGCTACCTCAGCCAGAAATTGGTCTCTTAACTGATCATCTGACGCTGAACCACCTGTCGGGACAGTATTGTTTCTCAAGCTTTCGGCGTAGTCTGGATTCTGTAGATGGAGAGCTCTTAAGCTATCTGAGAAAAGTGCTGTAGGGTAACACTGACCCCACTCAACTTCCTGGTCAGCTGTAACATAGCTTGCTTTAATCTTCAGCTCATCACCAGGCTCAAAAGCTTGATATAAAGTTCCAATTGCATATACCGACTTAGTATCTATGTCAGGGAAAGATGTTTGATTTCTATCTCTGAACTCTAACTCAGTTTCAACATCACTGAATCCAACAAAAGCATCCACCCGAGTATCATCATCAATTACATAGTCAATTTTTCCGTTTACCAAGATAGACCTGGTACCGTCATGTCGATCCAAGCCTGCGAAATTTTCATCATATCCCTCGTCTTCAAATCCGTTAATGCTGAATCTATACCGCGCATTATCTGAAAATTCACCTCCAGAGCTAATTCCAAACTTCCTCGTTTCCTGTGACCCTGAAGTTACTCTAACTTCTGTCCGATCGACGCTTAACGGATCTTTAGTTTTTATATTGATCACAGCCATCATGGAGTTGGTACCATATGCAGCAGCGCTTGGTGACCTCGTTACCTCCACCACCTCAATGTCATCAACAGCTATAGGCAGCGTTGGCCAAACCACTTCGGCATAGCCTGACCTATACACACTGACTCCATCGATCAGAACCTGCATTCGTCTTGGGACGAGCCCACTTGTTCCATGGTAATTAATTCTTGGCTGATTGCCTGATGCATTTGCCGAGATCATACCAGCCACGTACTTCAAGACCTCATCCAGTTTGTTGATCTGGAGGTCTCTGATTACATCTTTGGTAATTCTTGTAACGGATGCGGGTGTGTCATGCTGGCTCTGTTTCAGCCTGGTTGGCGAGATTACTAACGGTGATGTGTCATACTCATCCAGTTCGATTTCACCAAACGCTGTGCTAGGTACTACCAGGCACACCCCAATAAAAGCCCTAAGTTTCATTTTCTGCCACTGACTCCTGTTTATTTTCAGTTAGTTCCAATTACATCTCTTTCGTTTTTTTGCTCCAAAACCATATCAAGAAGGTGTTTAAAAGTTTCCTTCGTATATGGCTTGGCTACAAATTCGTTAAAGCCTGAATCCCTACATTTTTCGACGTTCTTTTTGGAGTTGTCGGCAGATAGCGCGATAATGAATGAGTCCTCGTCACCCGAGTATCTCAGCTTCTCGACCATTTCATAACCCGTCATCACAGGCATATAGCAATCAACTACTAAGGCATCAAACGTACCATGCTCACATTTCTCCAACCCCTGGAGACCGTTGTTCGCAACCACTAGATCAACCTCATACCTTTTGCAGTACTCTTGAAAGATCATCTGGTTAGTTGAAGAGTCTTCAACATACAACAGCTTGATGCCTCTATATTTTTCAACGCTTTTAGCGGTCTTCCTGGCGTCAATGCTGACAACATTCACTGCTTCACATCTTTCAAAGCTACAGCTAAATCCAAAACTTGAGCCTTTACCTAACTCCGTGCTATTCAAAGTCAGTTTGCTTCCAGTCCGCTCACATATCCTTTGCGCTATAGCCAGGCCAGTCCCGATTCCTGAATGCATTTTCTTAGTAGGTTCTTCTGCTATATGGAACAGGGAAAAGATCCTTTCTTTTTCAGCAGCTGATATACCAACCCCGGTGTCATTGACTTCCACGTACAGCGATACTTGGTCCTTTGTGCCTAGAACCCTTACCTGCACCTCTACACTGCCATGCTCAGTAAATCGAACTGCGTTGCTCAGAAGTCCATTTACAACTTGCGCAAGCCTCAACCAATCGGCCAATACCCATATTCCTGGATCACTACTCACCTGGACTTTAAAATCTAATCCCTTTCCAATTGCTTCAATCTTGTGTGCATCCATAAGTTTATTAAGAGATGCAACCAAGTCGATTGGATGCAAATCTAAGCTTATGTCAGAATACATATCCTCTATTGAAATCAAGATCTCATTAACTAGCGTCTCAAGCTGACTTCCGCTGAATTTGGCCAGATCAATACAGCTGATTAGCTGCATAAAATCCAGTGATTGTTTCCTGCTATCTATAGACTGTTTCTCTAAATACCCTTCATCAAACATCGAGCTAATGCTCTGTTCGATTAAGTCTATTGAAGCAATAACTCCTGTAAGAGGTGTTTTTAGTTCATGCGTGATGTTAGATACAAACACATCTTTTTTCGCATTCGCCTCATCAGCAAGTTGCCTTGCTTCCATTGCGATATCGCGCTGATGTTCTAACTGTTTTGATCGGTCTAAAAGTTCCTTGTTGGCATTTTCGATCTGCCCTGTCTTAGTTGATATCGAGGCTCCCGCCTTTTTAAGCGCATCAGATATCGCCCCGTATTCATCATTGTATTTACTGTTACCTATCAAATTTTCATAGTCACCAGATTCAAACTTTTGCAGATCCGATACAATACCTCTCAATGGTCTAACCAATGACATGGCCAGGATGTAGGCCAAGGGTAAAACCAACAAACACACGACCACCAAGAATGTAAAGTTCCGCCATAGGCCACTCCAAGCTAAATCCGATACATTCGACTCGTCGATCTGGGCCTCGAGATAACCAAGCTTTACCTTTTCGGTCGAAACTGCGACACCATCACTATCAAAGTCATCAAAACCAGGGACAACTGATAGCTTTTCTACATCGCGGCGTATCTCAACTGCATTATCATCGAAATCCCTCTCACCATATTTGAAAAACAAATCCCCTTCAGAGTCATATATGGCGATGTAGTTAATGTCGGTTGATTCAATGAGCTTTGTTGTAAGTTCAGCTAACTCATCCTTCCTTCCCCGCCACAAAGCCGATGCACTCGCACTTGCTAACACTTCATTTGATATGAATCTCAATGATTCAATCTTTTCTTCTTTCGTTGAAGAGAGATGTTGTTGCATTGCCCCCAGAGTCATTAGGTACAATGAGCAAATCATGAAACCGGTGAATAGGAAGATTCGGAATTTGATCGTGGTCTTCTTACGCAGCCAAATAACTAAAGAGGTAATCATTCAACACCCCCATCCGTCATATTGCGCACTTCCTTTTCAACCTTTTCTTCGTCTTTTTCAGGTATCAGCAAAGACCTCATCACGTATTTGTTCAATGCGATACTGAATGATCTTGTGAATTTAGGCTCTGGGATCTTATCACCGGTTTTTTTTGTGCTGATTATCTCGGAGATACTTTGGGCTGTATCTTCAATTGAAGCGTATGTCGTCCCTATCGCTCCGTTTTTTACTAACCCACTGCTGTACCCGATCACACCAATATTGTTGATGTCATACGCCAAATAGAGAAACTTTTCTAATCCGACCTCTTCCAACATGGCTTTATCTTTTGCCAATACAATTACATTGGTGTCACCCAAAGAATCAAAAACTCCCTTTGCTGATCGCTCGTCATTGATTACCTGGAAGTGAGTTTTAATTCCCAAACGCTTAGCTGCGCTTTCGTAACTTTTGCTTAATTTCCCTTCAAGATCCGATGTCAGAAAGCCAACAACAACATTTTCACCATACAGAGCAACTGCTAAAGCCAGTTGCTTCATCGGGTCAGGGTCTGAGTAGACAGCGGTAAGCGACCTACTGCTTTGAGGAAAATCAGCTAAGACGCGATTAAAAGATTCACTGCTAATGAAGGCTGCGACTATCTTGCTCTTTCCCTCACCTGACATAACGATACGCAACCCTTTTTCGCCAAGAGTAATTACAGTATCTTCGTCGGTGTTCAGTGCAGCCGCTTCAGTGTTTGAAATAAATGGAAGCTTATACCCTGTATTATTGGTCAGCTCCTCCCTAAGCTTATTAATCAATCTTTCTTTACCACCTCTTAGGTCTTCACCAATCGCTATATACGTTTCTTCGGCCTGTACTTCTAAAGCTCCGGCAAGCAATAGCGCTCCAGCTAGTGTCAAAGCTTTTGCAATCATTTCCCAGCTACCATAGATCCTCTAATCTTATCAGTTTTGACAAACTACCGTTATTGATAACCATTATCACCTACACATAAAAAATTACAATTTTACCAAAATCTCAAGCCTTGATGTACAATAAGGTTTGGAGCTGTAATATTTTAAATTATTGTAAGCCTTTAGCTTACCCGCATGGATGATTCCAAAGGATTGGTGTACAACTTTAACCTGTTTGAGCACTTATTAATGAACAAATCTGCCAAAGTGGTCGATATCAACTCACAGAAGCGCGAGTTCCAAGACACACCTAGCGCTGCCGTGAGTGAAATCTATCCCGGCTTTTCTCTACGCCTTAACCAACTCATTGACTTAACCGATCTCGAAATGCCACCTATGTCTGACGGCAGGCAATCCCATGTTGCCAACCTCTTTGAAAGCAGCAGACATGCTCCTGGTGACTGGCTTAAAAAGGACAAGCCGCCAAAACCTGCCACCCTTAGGAAAATCGTTACTTTCCTCCTTCACCATATCGAAGGTTCCTACAACGGTCTTCGTGTAGAGGCCTGGCTAAAATATGGTGATGGTGCGGTCGGCAACCCTTTTGAAGACCCTCATACACGATTCCAGCCCTTAACGCCTCTGGCTACCATTTTGGTTACCACTGTCGCCAAGGAGCTCGACATTCAAGCTCCTGCCTTTGATCTGGAGAGGTGTCTTGAACTCACGATAGAGACCCTAACTGACTTCCAGCTCACCGATCAGAGGGATATCCTTCCTGCACATCGCAAAATTGTCGCGAGCCATATAAGAAATAATCTTAAAAAGCCCTGATCCCTGTATTTTAAAAACATCACCTTTTCGGTTGTTGTAATTTAAAATATTACATATAATGCCCCCAATAAGGTGCAGGATTACACCTGCCCACCACTATTAGGGGCATTGGGGATGATTTCCAGGTTCACACTTAGGAGGCTATGTGCAGCTCTAGCGCTATTTTGCGCTACCCTCCCCTGCCTGGGACAGGCCTTCACACTCAAAGGAACGGTCTACTCAAAAGTCGCTGAAGAGCTCCAAATTGACCCCCTCCTACTTTATGCCGTTTCGATCAAGGCATCAGGAAAGTATCAAGGCGGGGGACTTATATCTCCCTCTCCGTTCGTGATCCGCTCTTCTCAGCTTACCAAGCACTTTAACTCGAAAGAAAAAGCCCAATCAGCTCTTAATTCTGTTCTCGAAACCACTACCTGGGTTGAGGTGGGACTGATGCAGATCAGTATCCACTACCACCCGCAAGAAGAACCTTCAACGCTACTTGACCCATATACCAACCTCAAAGTTGGTGGCCAGCTACTCAAAAACTCCATTGCTTCCAGTAATGACCCCGTAATTGGTGTTGGGCGCTACTTCACATGGAAAAGCGAAGACGAAAGCCGGACCCATGGCAGGGAAGTCTGGTCAATCTATTCCCATATAAGAGCCCTTAGCTACCAAGAACAAGGGGGGAACCAGTGAAAAAGCTCCTTTCTACTCTAATGCTGTCATCGACGCTCTCCCTTTCTAGCCCAGCATCGGCAGAACCTGTTGAGCCTGGCAGCCTTACCCTCAGTGGTACAGTTTTCGAGCAAGTCGCCAGCACCCACCAGCTGGACTCTCTTCTTCTTTATTCATTAGCCATCGTTGAGTCTGCTACAGGCGCGGGAAATGGGAATATCCGCCCATACCCATATGTGCTTAGAACAGCGGATGGCGCTTTTTTCTATAAGACCAGGATAGAGGCTGAGCATGCCTTATCGGCCATTCTCCGCCAAACATCGAATGTTGATGTGGGAATGATGCAAATCAACCTCTATTACCACCCACAAACAGACCCTCTATCTCTCCTCGACCCTCAGACCAATCTTGTCGTAGCGGCCAAATATTTGAAGAAAACTATGGCCTCGACCCCCGATCCTGTCCTGGGGGTTGGTCGCTATCACAACTGGGGAGACCATCAACGAGCGGTTTGGTACGGGAACAGAGTGTGGCAAGTCTACCGAAACCTGGCCCAGTTAAAGATCAACTAAGACCAAAGGGAGTTAATTGCAAATGAACGATCAGTCCGTCAATTCAGAAATCCTATCGACAGCCAGCACAATCGGTACCGCTGTCCCAGATCAAGCCCTCCAGGGATCTCAGCTTGAATTTTGGGTGGCAGTAAAAGCCACGATGGCAAATAACGGTTATGAAGCTGTCCGTAAACGCTTTCCATTCATCTCGGAGAAGCTGGCGAAAGCGATTTGCCAAGCCCCAGCTAATGCAATTCTGGATCTCTGTAATCCTCACATGAGCACATTAAAACCTGCCTTACCTGATGAAACTCTCATCGAGCTGCTCACCCCAAACCAGGATGTGAAGGCCAAGGCTATTCTGCAACTCATGTCTCAACCACCCATAGATCAGGAGGTGCAGTGTGCGTGACCAGAAACAAAACAGGCGATCACCATCTGAGACCCTTTTCATACACCTCTTGCTGCATCTTGGGTTTTCTAAGCCCCTGCTGTCTGAAGCCCATCTAAGGGAAGGTGCCAAAGCCTTCGGGAAGAGGTCTGTTGAACGGGCATCTGAGATGATTGAAGGACGACTCGCACACCAGATGCACCAGTGGCCAACTCGACCATCTAACAAGGTACCGGGTAAAGGTGTCACTTCCAATGGCCACCTGATTGAAATGTCCCTTCTTGCCGCCACCATGTATTACCTATATGGCGAACGAGTTCATGAAGAGCTCTCAATGCAAGAAGTGATCAATGCGTTCGACTTATACACCAACATCCGTGAGTCAGCTGGAGCAGTGGCCAAGCGGGTCAGTCCGGATACGGCCTTCTACCTTTCTCGTGAGCTGGTAAGTCACTATGCATTTATTCCCTACTGCTCAAATTGCGGAGTGCGGTACTACAGCTCCGTCGAACAGAAGATCAAGAACGCCTGCCCTTTCTGCAAGGAGGTAGGCCATGGCGATTGCAACCTTTCTTAATCCTTCCCCAGTACGCCCTTAATGCCGTCTCCGGGCGGCTCCAGCCTTCCCTTCCATCTCGCCCTTCAGAGCCTTCAACCGGCACATTCCAATTGCCATGGCAGGCCTTTCCATCCCATCCCAAGGGCATCTTCATGGCCTTTTGAAGACCCTTCAGAAGACCTGCTGACCAGAACCTTCCAGGACATTCAGATCAATCAGAGGGCCTTCCCAAGCGCGCTCTAAATTCCAGCTTCTGGCTACTGCAACTCCAGATCCCGACATCAGAACTCCTGCCCAGTACCCAGCGTCACCATTCACAACAGACTACTGGCATCACCAGGAGCATTATTTTTCTTGTAATCAGATCTACCCTCGTAAAAAAGTAAGTAATAAACCTTTGCCTTTAGTATAGTGTAATTCTTTGACTTGTTACTGTTTCTGTCTTACCCTGCCTCTAAAATAGTAAGAAATCTATTTTAACCTTTAATATAGTGTAATTTTTGAGTTACTAACAAAATCTTTTGTAAGTCTTGAAGAATTACAAGAGATATTACATTGGAAAGTATGCTGTGGATTACGAAGACATTGCTCATTATACTGAAGCATTAGAGAACAGAGCTAACATTGACCCCGAAAATGCACGCCAATGGGTCGAGGAATGCTATGCGGCGATAGAGGAAGAACTCAGAAAGATTCACCTCCTGTCGTTTCTTGAGGCTCAGTTACATTGTGACAATTACCACAAGGTCAAAGACCAGTTCCTTAAGATGGGTTTGGACTACGGGTTCATTTCACCATACGTTCGGCAGCATCTTGGTACGAATGACCTGACCTTCAAAAGAAGGTATCTGAAGGAAAAGGGAACTGGGGATGGGCATAACTATTACCCCATTCAAAAGGTCCGGGGGAACTTTAATCGGCAGGCCTTCAAGAAGTACTCAAGCCATGATGAAGAGCTTGACCTTGCGATGATGACTGAAGGGCATTTCAAAAGGCTTCGCAAGCAGTCCAATGAAATGAAGGCGGTCATGCGACAGATCAAAAGGCAGGAGACAAGAAAGCTGCCAAGAAGCGGGGATAAGGAAGTAAATGAGGAATAGCGTATCCGCCACTGACCTATCGAAAATGGCATTCTGCGAAGTGAATGTCATTAAGAAGCCCAAGCTGACTCGCCGGGATCGCGAGCGCATTGACAGGGGCAACAGGGAACACGCCCGCTTCGAGCAAGCAGTACGCCAGGCAGGGCAAGTGAATTGTGTTGTTGATGAAAAGTCACCCAATTCCACACCAGCAGAGCAAAGCAGGTCTAAGCTATTTGCCATCAGGACTATTGCAGCCCTGCTACTGATCTGTGCCATCGGCATTTACTTCGTTATCGGGCTCCAGCGATAAAACACCGACTTGTTCTTCCAGTACGCTACGGGAGATAGCCCCTTTCAGGTGGTACTGGCATAACGGTGTAACTGACAGCTGCTGGTACACTCGCGAGCCCCTTTCTCCGTCTCATTTACTCTTTAACGACCTCACAAATTCCATTAGCTTCACCTATTATTTACCTTAGAAGCGCCTTACAACCTCCTGATATGTAAGAACAATGGCCAGATATGACCATTGACCTCCAGATCGCACCCCCGACCAATCAGAAACTCGCCAAAAACATCAGTCTTCCACCACCCCCAGCCGCTAAGAAAGTAAATGAGGGGTAGATAGACCGTTAACGAAGTAAATGAGCCCTCAATAACGAAGTAAATGGGACAGATCCGGCAGGCTGTCTCGATATTAAGGAAGTAAATGAGAGCCGCCCTGGCGACCTCTCTGAATCACCACTCAGGGGTTAAAAAAGTAAATGAGGCAACAAGAAAGTAAACGCCGAGGCAGCGAAGTAAATGTAAGGGTAAGGAAGTAAATGAGTAAATAGCAGAGTAAATGCCGACTCAACGAAGTAAACGGCTCAAAACCGAAGTAAATGGAGTATCAGCAAAGTAAATGACGCCAGAAGCAAGATAACCAATTGAATTACAAAGAGAAATTATCACTATATTAAGTTGTACTGACTGTACTAACCTATACTCCCCCCTTACTAAGTCATACTCAATTTTAATAATTATATTATTTATACATCCAGAGAGAGGAAGGTGGGAATCTTTATCATTTCTCTTGTTCGTTCCTTACAAATTCCACTTGTTTATGCTTAAATGTCCTTACAGAATAAAGCTGTTTCTTTGATATGACCTTACAAAGCATCAGCTAGATAATCAATAACTGCCTTACAACCATTGGGGGAAGCATGGATGACACAGTATTTGTAGAGGTTACAGACACTGTTCTCACACAGCATTCACTGATAGATAACCTCAGGTCTATCTCTCGGGGACAGCAAGCTTTTCTCAAAGCATTGATCACCACTGGCAAAGAACTCGATAGTGCTGCTGACGGTAGTACCCTTGTTCCAAGAAAGGTTATCCAGGCTTATCTAAAGGATCAGGGTCAAGGCTCTTCAGATGCAATGATGTCCAAGCGCCTCAAAGAGTTGGTTGAGCTGGGGATCGCCTCACTTGAAAAGCATTACCAAACAGGCAAGAAGAGAGTTAATCACTACCTCGTTGAAGATCTGGCTAAACTAGCTTCCCTGCCCTCCAGAAAGCCTGAAGGGGCACCAAAGCCTCGACGAACCACCAAGGCAATAGTTCGCAAGCAGAAAGAACTGTTTCTTGATGATGAGGCGAATTCAATCCTTCTCCAAGATCCAAAGAACATCACCATCCACTTCCATGAGCGAGTATTCAACGGGATTCTCGACTCTGCTATGAGGTTGTCGCATAAGGACACTCGTAAGGAAATCCAGGTTAAGTGTCAGATCGGCGGTGCTCCGCTTCGTATCACTGCGAACTGTTCCAGTGCTGAAGACAGTGGGATTGCTGTGCTTACCGATCAAAGAGCAATGCGCTCTATCATCAGCTACTGCAAGAAAGAGATTGCCAGGCGTAAAGCTAAGCTGATTGCCCAGCATGGTGAGAGCGCCTTTAATGAGACAATGGTGCCAAATGTGTTTAATCTGGACATTCACGATCTCTGCGTTCTGATGGGAATGACCTGTGCGAACAAAAACCTTGATCAGATCGTTGGAATGATGCGTCGTCTCGCGGATACAAACTTCCGGGTTGATGCGACAGAGAACCAATGGTTCCGAGATAACTTCAGCATGTTACCTGGTGGGGGTGAGCTGCCTCAGTCAGACACCTTTGAGTTTAGGTTCCTACAGAACTTCGAGATTGCACACGAAAACACCAAGATCGCTGATTTGTTCGGTGAGCAAGATATCACCCAGCTTCGTCCACGGTTCTATACCTTCAGCCTTGAAATGCGGATGTTCTACTCCCTCCTCTACGATGGCACTACCAATCTGTTCCTGTCTCATGAGGAGCTGGCTATCGAGCGGTCAGGCATTATTCAGAGGTTCTACAACTGGGCCAGGGCTTTCGTTTCCGGTCGCCGTAAAGGAAACCTGAATCAGCGGTGGTACACCATACACGACATGTATGACCACCTCACACCTGCTGCCCGGTTCGATAATTTCAGAGCCTACTTCATGCGAGCTTTGCAGAAGTTCTCAGTAGATGACAATTGGGTCCAGGGTGAAGAAGGTGTGGCTTTGGTGTACGGGTACTATGTTCACTACAAGCGAATCGACGGTGAAGACAGCTTTAGGTTCGAGAGAGATCCTGAAGACCAAATCGTAGGCGACAACTCACGCCACAATGTCCAGTTGAGACAACAAGCATTTGAGGACTTGAGCCATGCAGGCTGAAGCACCTCTATCTGAACTTGATGTACTGGACTGGGTAAAACAAAAAGCAACTGATGGGCACCTGACGCTCTCCTCCGACGAAGATCTTCCGACAACTTGGCCAGGGCTCATTTCCTCTTTTACTGCCTTACAACGGCGGGGCTTATTGAACTGCAAAGTACATCCCGGCCCATCATGCACAGTCACTCTCCCTACTGTCGGAAATTCTGACACAGCCCTATCAGGGCAAACCCCTATTCCTTCGCCGCAAGCTTTTGCACCAAACAGACAAACCCTTCAACGACTCAAACAGTACGGTTTTGGTACCGGGCAAATTGCCGATCTCTTAGTTTCATACCAGCAACTATGTTCCGACTGCACAGACGAAGGCTTTGCCGGTTTCTGTCTGCATGCTGATAAAAGTGTCATTGAATCTTTAACGACCTTACAAAGTCAGTGGAACCCTTCTAACGAAACAACTTTGGAGCTGAACAAGCTGGGGGTGCCGGATGCGATACAGGCAGAGTACCTTGAAAAGTACCGTCAGGAATTTGGTGACCAAAGAGTTTACATCTCTGACTGGAATGAACATTTCCTAATCCGCGCTCGAAGTAAGTGGAGCTGTGATAACAGAAATGGCCAGGCTTCGGAGGGTACCTTCATGTGTGCTGGCTGGACTCCTTCAGACGAAACTATGGCGCAACTGGAGTCTGAAGGCATGGATCGGCACTGGTTGGACACCCTTGCCATGGAATTCCGGCTGTATTGGGATGAGGTTGGTGCTAAACGGGTGAGCTGGAACAACCAGTTCATATGGTGGGCTCGTCGCCAATGGCCCAAAGAAGAAAGTAAACGAGGGGCCGGTAGTCTTCCAGGCCCCGCTTTAGCCATTGTAAACCGCCCCTAATTAGTGGCACTCATAATTAGAGGTTTCCGGCGATTGATGTTTGGCCAGATATTCCCAGGGAGTTAGATCTCCCAGCGAATCATGTGGCCGTTCTTCGTTGTATTCCCTGATCCAGTTTTCCGTTAGCTCCCTGACCTCGTTGAGATTTCGGAAAACATACATGTTCAATATTTCATCTCGGTAGGTTCGATTGAATCGCTCCACATAGGAGTTCTGCGTCGGCTTTCCGGGTTTGATAAACTCAAGCTCAATTCGGTGCTCCTCTGCCCATTCTGCAAGAGCTGTAGAGATAAATTCGGGACCGTTATCCATCCGCAGCTTGTTGGGATAGCCCCGCCATGCCACTGCTCGCTCGAGAACCCGAATCACCCGTGGGGCCGGTAAGTTCAGATCAATTTCAATGGCCAGCGCTTCACGGTTAAAGTCATCCACTAGGTTAAAGGTTCGGAAACGACGGCCGCAGAACAGGCTGTCACTCATAAAATCCATCGACCAACAATGATTCGCTGTAGCGGGTACGCTGAGTGGCTCTGGATTACGGCTCGGCAGTCGTTTCTTACCTCTGCGCCGTTTATTCAAATTCAGTTCGCAGTACAGCCGATACACCCGCTTGTGATTCCATGGGTACCCCCAGCGACGCAGTATCTTGAACAGCTTATCGAAGCCGTAAGCAGGATAACGCTCAACGGCTTCTTGTAGTCTGGCTATCACCTCATCATCTCTGCCCAGATCGGGTCGATATCGATACACCGAGTCACTGATGCCAACAGCGCGACAGGCCAAACGAAGGCTGGCGTTATGCTCTTGCCGAGCATAATCCACCAACTCGCGTCTAATCGCTGGCTTTACAGCTTTTTTTCAACGATATCCTTGAGGATTTTATGTTCCAGGCTCAGGTCAGCGAACATCGTTTTCAGGCGGCGATTTTCCTCTTCCAGCTCTTTCAGGCGCTTAATGTCGGACGCCTCCATCCCCCCATACTTGGCCTTCCAGTTGTAGTAGGTGGCATCGGATATTCCGTACTCCCGGCAAACCTCCTTAACCAGTCGGCCCGCTTCTACCTCTTTCAGGATCTTGACGATCTGAGTTTCCGTGTAGCGTGATTTTTTCATTATTGGTTCTCCGTGTCGGCTCAGTGTACGCCGGAGAACTCTAAATGTGGATGCCCCTAGTTTAGGGGAGGTTTACACCATCACCAGCGGCAGCAGCTTTGAATAGGAGTTCAACTATCAGCTTGGCTAGGTATCACTCCTTCGTAGATCTCGTAGAGCATACTGGCGAGTAGAACCCTGTCAGGCTCAACCCCACCCCCATCCCCCCGGAGGAGACTGTCGGCATACTCAAACCATGGCTCCTGTCGTTCATCTGGCAGTTCGCTAAATTCTTCAGTGGTATATCCCATCTATGCTCTCCTTCTGGATGTATGCAGATGGGCTATGGAAGGGTTTGAACTGGAATTAAGAAAGTAAATGAGAATGCTGGGGGTGGGCCTCAATCGCCACGGGCGGACTTGTTTGTTCTACCTGATCAAAGCTGCACTGAAATGAGGCATTCGGGGCCGGTAGAAATGACCCTGTATCTAACACCTCCGCTACTTTTCACGTTGAATTAGCTGTCAAACATCGACCAGTAAACGTACAATTCCTGGTCCTCCCGCACGGAGCACTAACCCACTGGATCTAGGAGGTAGGTTGTTTTAGTGAATGAGCCAATTAGACGGTACGGCTTGGCGATATTACTTAGTATTGCCGTACCAATTTTTTTAGTAGTCATCACCGTTTCTCTTAATTTGCCAGACAGGACCAGTCTATTTGTATTTGCTGGGTCTACTTACCTGTCTCTGGCCATTTTGCTCGCCTATGGGTACTCGCGGTATTCGCAGCACATGTCTGTTCATGAGGCACAAAGCCGGGCATTGCAAAGCCTCGATCGACTCAAGGATATCGGCAAGAGGAAATCCAGCCACTACCGTAGTCTGTCCGCCCGGTACAAAGAGAGCGCTTCCAAAGCTATTGCTGAATCTGATCGACTGAAAGAGAACCAGGACCGGGAGCTTGCCCACCTCTCCCATGAGCTGACGGAATACATCAACGCCTTGACGAACTCTGTTGATATGCAAGAGGGGTGTGCCCTGGAGAGCATCAACAGTATCTACAATCTTTTGGCCAAGCCCCATAGCACCAAAGAGCATGACACCTTAGTTGCAGCCAATGGTGGGTTACGCCAGATCATTGCTATCCACGACAGAATAGTGGCCCCATCCATCGAGTCGATGATGAACATCCTGGCACAGGTCATCGATAAGGCCGGTGCGAAAAGCAGCAATCACGAAATTGTACTCACGGCACACCCCTTCCGATTGAGCGAAGAGATAGAGGCCTCTATCAAGCCTTACTTCAGAAAGGCGAAGTCCAAGAGCATAGTTCTTAATGTGGACGGTACGCTTGGCCAAAGCGATGATGTCTACGCAGTTGGCGATGTATTCAGAATCCGGCAAGTAGTCGAAAGCCTGGTTGATAACGCGATCAGGTTTACCTCCAGAGGGAAGGTCACCGTTACTATGTCAATCCTAACCAGGGCATCGAGTGACTACTGTAAGCTGCTGGTAACAGTCCAAGACTCCGGTTGCGGCATGTCCGGGGCTCAAGCAGAGCGTGTGACCGGGATCGTTACCAGCGGGGTGAAGAACAAGACCGAAATTGGAACAAGCTTAAATATTGCTCACCGGGTAACTGAAAAAATGGGTGGAGAGCTCGCGCTTCTGTCCTCTTCGCTGGGGGTGGGGTCTACCTTCCAATTCCGCATTTCACTTCCCAAGGCCAAGAAACCTCACCCCCAGCTGGCATTGCCTGGGCCGCCGACCACCAGCCTCGCTTTGCTCTACGTGGACGATTCAATTGTTTCTCGGGCGACCTTCAAAAGAATTTGCAGCTCATCGCCTATCGAGGTTCATGAGGCCAAGGATGGTAGAGATGGATGGGACAAGTACATAAACAATGACTTTGATGTATTGGTTATTGATCTGTATATGCCAATATGGGACGGCTTTGAACTGGTGAAGAAAATCAGGGCTCACGAAAAAGAGAACGGGATTGAGCCTAAGCTGATCTTTGCGCTAACTGCCAGCCCAACGGAGAAAAACAGAGAGCATGCCCTGGAGTCCGGATTCAATGAATTCCTTGCCAAGCCTTACAAGAAAGATGTTGTCAGCTACATCATAAACCGATCCACTGGCGTCGAATCGAATGTGGCATAGTTGCCCTACAAGAAAGTAAATGAGTCGCCTGGGGTAACGCCAGCAGTGGTGGTATCTCGCGGTGCCCAAGTGAGCAACGATGACAGTTGATTCAGAAATACTCCTCGCCGGAGAGATCCGGCCAGACCATGTGGTGTCTTTGACCGGTTATGAAAAAGACGCGGCAGTAGTGACTGAGGTTAAGCCGCTGATTGGCTACACCCATGTTGAAGTGACCTTAGAGACGGGGGCGGCTAAAACATTGCCGATTGACCTTCCTGTAACGGTCTACGCCGAATAGAAACACTATATGTAGTGCTTGCTGGAAGTAAAAACCCGAGAAATCTGGCACCACACCACAACATATAGTGTTTTGCCCGTTATCCCGATGTGAACCGCTTTTACCTGGCCAGTTGCATATACGAAAGCCCATGCGACCATCTTTGCAGATACGCAATTTTTGGGGGTGAGGCGCAGGCCTTGGTGATATATGGAACATCGGTCTATCTGGGTACCATTTGAATTCTTTGAGGCTGCTTATGATGCCAATATCTGCATGGCGCTCAGCAGCTTCAATTCAACCGATAAGCACTTTAAAACCAGTAAGGTTGTCTCCTACAAGCAAGATCTGCTGGTTGTCACTGGTGGTGGTTTTGGGGACTTTGGCTCTGACTACCTGAGTGCATACCGGATCATTCCAAAAGAGCTATACCACGGCGTAACAATCATGCAGCCGCCATACAAGATGATCCCTTACGACGAAGATGAAATAGATATCGGTGGGGGCGAGATCCGTACTCGCGGTGATTGCCGGGGATTTGAATTTAAAGTTAACGGGAAGCTATATGTGGTCGCAGAGTCGGTGCGACTGAGACCTCTTCTTTCGCCCTCTGTTCTCGATGTGGCAGATAGTGAAGTCAAAGCGCACTTCGGAGCCTTGTCCCAACCAGACAACTTCTACAGGGAGCAGATGTACGGATACCGAACCTACGCGGGGGTGCCTGGCGCGAGAAAAAAGGGAGGCCATAAAACCCTGTTTTACCTTCTAGGCCGGAATGGCAATCAACATCGTGAGTTCAAGTTTTTCAGTGCGGAAAGCCTGAGAGCGTCAATAAGCCAGTTGCGTGATTCAATCAATACTGGCTCGACCGAAGCAACTCCTCGTCAAGCATCGCTCTTTTAAGAAATGGGGTGGGGCCTGTCATACTTTAATCACTCTCGGCAACTACTACTGCGATCGCTGCCGCGACCTGTTAGCCATAAGGCTTGTACCGCAATCTCACTGAGGTTACGACTTGAGCATTGCTTTGTCTTGCCGATTCAATAGCCATCATCACTCTTTTTTGAAACACCCCCAATGAAGTAAATGAGCTGTCGGAACATACTTTATCGACGCTGATCAGAAGGCCTTCCAGATCCTCGCCTGCCAAGTCGTACAGCTTGGCGAACTCCAGTACTGGTAGATCGCCCACCCAAAGCACTGCTGTAACTTCTTGCCTGGCTGTGGGGGTGAGATTGATAACCTTACCGCTCATAGCCAAACAGTTCCTGCTGGCCAGCGTAACCCTTTCGGCTTTCAACCAGACTCTCGATCGCCCCCTTTATGCATTCTGCTATCTGCTCATCTGAGGGGACGCCATACCCGCTGTCATCACCAGACATTTGGCAGTTCATGTGATGCACGGCCCGGTTAACCCAAACCTGGGCGTTTACCAGCTGCTGTTCTCTGGAGCTCATGACATGGCCTCAAACAGATCCTGCTGTCTTCCGATGTTGAAAGCCCAGGCTTCGACGTTATCCCAGCTGCCCTGCCAGGCTGAATTGCCATTCGCTTCTAGCCCTCGCAAGAGCTTCAAGTTCGCTCTGTGGGTCTGTCTCTCCCCTTTGAAGTCGAAACCCACTAGCCCTGGATAAAGGCGTTCCAATAGACATAGTTCCACCCCCTCCATCGATCTTCTTGTTGAATGATGCGGCTTGAATCCAGCACTGCGTATCAACCTGCAAAACCTGGACGGTCACTGTTAAACGCTGATCGTCATAGAGATATTCAGTTGCTTCGCTTTTGCAGTAGCACCCCCACTCATTAGGCTGCGGGAAAATCATTTTCAAATTCCTTGTTCTCACTTTTCTATCACGCTAACACGGAACCTGAAGTACACAACTCCTGAGAGGTGGCGTACTGAACACCCCTTGATTGTGACGAGATGCACAAAGAATCGAAGTCATTTGTATTACATGGAAATACCCCCTTTTTGGGGGTGCCAGGAGACCATGAAAATTCAACCTCTGTGCTAGCTTCTCCCTCGGCAATTCCTGCCAATGAACTTGATATGGAGAGTCCGATGAAAAAACTAATCATCCCTGCAATTATTTCTGGGCTGCTTGCGCCAATGATGGCGATCGCTGAACCAGTGACCTATAGATTTGAATCATTTACCTCTGGACCTATCCCTGAGCTGGGCGTCGGGAGCGACGAAAAGATATTTGTATCTGTAAAGTACGACGATGAAATACAGCCAACAGTTGTTGGTGGAAATAACAAACTGTACGAGAATCACCAACAGGGTCTCGCGGTGAAAGTTGAAACCTTGGGCAGGTCTTTTCAGCCAACCACACCTTCTGGCAACTCAATTATTGGCGTTGATTGGATGCCTGGGCCAGTTGGCGATAATGTGAATGTCCACATCCATTCATTTAACGAGATGATGTTGAATGGTTTTCCATCGCATGTGTCAACCACCATTGATCTGAATGGCATAAGCCATACACCAGTTGATGGTCTGTTCGATCTCACGAGCATCAAGCTACCTCCCAACTCGAATACTTACGGGAGAATCACCATTGCTGGTAATGGAAACCTTGATATCTTTGGTATCGAGAAATGCAATGGCGACTGCGATGAAATCGTCCCTTCAAAACAAACCATCATCTTGACCGGCAAGGTCACCAACGGGGCTCCAGAGCATGGTATTCAGTTGGACGAAACCGTTGAGCTTCACTGGGTATTCGATCCAGACTATATGAAATTGGTTGCTCAGAATGGCAGCTCAAAGAATTATGTTGACGCAAATGCCAGAAGTTACATATCTGGAAAAATCGGTAACGTAGAGCTGAACCTGGCTAAATCTCCAACTCCCACTTCTTCTGATGTGTTTGTTGACTACTTTTTCGATGGCGCATCGGGTACCAGAGCTACAATGGGGTTTGGTGTAAATGGTATTGAGGCGACCGGCGACAACACCAACTATGTTACGTCAGCACATATGCACATTGACGGCACTTTGTCCGAATCAGACAACAATGGCGGCATCTTTGATCCAACGGTACTTAACAACCCACAAGGAATGCTGCATCTCAATTTCGGCCCCGGAATCTCCATCGAAATTACCGGGATTAAAGCAGCTCCCAAAAACGGTGGAACTCCTGGCGTTGTAATGCCAGAAAATACCGCTGACGTTTCAATCACTGCTGAGCTGACCCCTCCGGTGGTAATGCATGATGGCAGCGTTTCTTCCAACCTTGCTTTGTTCCTCGAGCACACAGGAACAGTACACTACTTCATGCATCAGACCGCCTTCCTGGTAACGCCGTCTGGTTTTGTAAAAACAATTCCTGTGAGTGAAAACCGGATTGGCCTCGGCCCTCACACCAGTGGTCACCTGAACGTCCCAGTAGAAATACTTGGAGGCTGGGAGTCCGGTGAGTACAAAGTAGTTTTCGGCCTGATAACTGAAAGCGGCCTCTTTGCATCAACAGAACTAACCATCCAGAAATAATTCCCTTCAACATCAGGGGTGTACGTTGTGCGCCCCTCCCTCAATTCTCTGTGTTGCATATCTTAAAGTCCGGGTTAACTTGGAATTAAAGAAAGTTAGCAAGCCCCAACAGATAGATAAGGAAATACAGTGAATACAGCCGTAAACCTCGCTTTTGATTTTGACGATCTAACGGACGACCAACCGACTTTGGTTGAAGTCACCCAAACCTCTCAGATAGATAAATGGAAGTCAGAGCTTAAAACCGAGCTCACCCAATTTGCAGAAGCGTTTGACACCTTCAAAAAAGCTGAGACCGCGCTGTATGGCTATATCAATAAATCATCGGCTCACCTCAATGAAATGAGTTGTACTGAGGAGGTCATTAATCGTTGGATTAAGAAGACCTGTTCTGAGGCATCAGCTAAAGCCAGCAACACCGGTCACCTATCTATCACTCCCGATCGCTTACCTTCTGAACTTGGTAACTACTCTTTTCCTCGTCGTGACAGGTTCTTTGCTGAAGATCCTGAGATTGGAAAGGGGAAATCATTCTTCGACGCCACCCCTGATGAACTGGCTAGTTATGCTATTCGCACTTTTGACTTCCAAGCTCTTGAGGCAGAGTTGAACAAGCTATCAGACTCAATTGAGGAGGAAGGTTTCAAGGCCTCCGCCACCAGCCTTGGGCGAGAGTTCGGCCTGGTAATCTTGCACCGGCATAACGGAACGGACATACAAATCAAGCAGCAGCGTGGTCGTTACATCCTGGAATCATCTCACTATGGAAGCTGGGTACATGATCGCGTTAACTCTTTACAAGGTGTTCGTGAAGTGGCCCAGACCTTCGAGGCGGAAACCGGCGCGACCGGCCTTGTCGATTGCCTTTTGTCCGCTATTGCTGAAGAGCGAAGCCTTAAAGATCAGTGCAATGGATTTGTAGAAAGCCGTACCAAAGTAAATGACGGTGAGCCGGTTGAAGCCGTGTTCTTTCGTGACAAGATCAAATACTTTTTCAAGCCTGATGTGTTTGAGGCCTTGGTGGGCTTCGTGCAGAGCTACGCAACCGACCCTCTGAGAACTATAGAGGTGAAGTGATGGCAACTACCGACAGCGCGAAGTTTGAGCTTGAGAACGGTGCAACCGTTGATGTATGGATTGATGAAGACGGAAACCTAAAGGTTTGTGCGTCTTCAAGCGCGACCAAGCTTTTTATTATGCCTCAATCCAATGGATCGTTTGACGTGAAAGCTGTAAGGAATATAGGGGGTAAATCGTAATGGCCTCTACGGTATCAATCAGTGTCTCTCTCGGTACCGATCCGACAGTGGCAACGATCCGGAAGTCAAACAGCTCCACCCCCATAGTGGCTGATGTCCTGGGGGTGGAGGCTGACAAGGAAGGTGTGCCTAACAAGATTTACCTTCGCTCTAAGATCCACGGTAACAAAGACAAGTCGGTTACCTACGAAGGCTGGGAGCCCTCTGGGGCAATTAGCACAATCCTGACTCGTGTAGACAAGGGGGCAGCATGATTGCCTTAAATCGTTATCAGAGTGAATCAGCGGCTAGGGTTATACACCCATTCACAGTTTCAACAGGGTCATTTGTCCGGGCCAAGTCGGTGGTGCTTGACCGGCTAGAAGAGGTCATTGTCGCGGTGGAAGATATGGATTGGGAGTCCTTTCTGAAATACGTCAACTTCCCTATCGTGTGCCTTTACCCTGATAGCAGAACCGGCCTGACCTCCCCTGACCCAGTGAATACTGCTTTCAAAATTGATGGTTACCTATCTCCGGAGCCTACAGAAACGAGGAAACAAGCCTTCGATAGAGCCAAGGCTGAATGCCTGCATAACCTGCGTAATTCTCTAAATCAGATCCGTGTGTATCAGCGGCATTAACGGTTTTGCACTCTCCGAACATTTTCTCCACTTGCCAGTCGATCATTAACGAGGACACTTAAACCCATGGCCGCGATTTCCCAAATGGTCCACCAGCCAAATGTCATTACCAAGAACTTGGCATTCAACTGTGTTGGGGACTCAAAAAAGGTTCGCCTCAGTAGCAACTTTCTTCAGGTGATGGGGTTTAAGCCTGGGCAGCGCGTTAAGGCGATCCCAGATGGGAGTATGAAAGGTTTCAGCGTAATTCACGCTGAGGACGGCCCTCAACAGGTTTACAGCCGATCGTACCGGCGTGGCCGATCTAACAGCCCCCTTGAGGCTGTAATGGAGTTTGGCGGCAAAGCTTTAATCCAGGGGGCCTTCCCTGCTTACACCCAGTGATTTCACGTCGATATGAGACCAGGCAGGGTCAGATTCACCCCCATGGCTAATCGTGTACATGCGATCCATAGCAAGCTGCGCAAATCATCCCCTTTCAATGCCTTTGTTGGACTTACTGGGGGTGTCGATATCCACTGTCTGGAATCGCTTGGTTGGACACCTCAAATCGTCCTGGAGCACCGGCCCCAAGAGGCCAGGGATTTGGCGATGGGCCGAAACCTTACAGAGGTGAATGCACTTAACACACTGGTTAATGGATCTCCGCGCATACTGATCAATGAGGATATATATCACTTTGAAATTGATCGGCTGGAACAATTGCTGGCGGACGCCCCGCCTATCACGTTATGCCATTTCTCACTTGGATGTGATGACCACTCAACAGCAAAATCTCAACGCGCCAAAGAACAAAGCTTTGATGATCTCAGCACGATGTATGACATGGTTTACCCGGTGCTCAAACAAATTGAGCATATCGGCCCAGCAGCTGTTGTCGTTGAAAACGTAAAGCAGTTTGCTTCTTCAGGAGCTGGCAAGATACTGACCACAACTCTCAGACGGCTTGGTTATCACCTGACTGAAGTTACACGCAATGCCCTCGATGCTGGTGGCCTTCAAGGACGTGAAAGGTACTACCTGATTGCGTCGATATATCCAGGCTTCCAGGCTCCCACCCCCTCAGATCGGAATGTGCTGCCTCTCCATGACCTGATTATTGACCACCTGCCAGAATGTCGAGACGTAACAAACACAAAGAGCATCATTGGCCGTCCAGCTAAGGGCCGGGCCATGCCTCCGTACATTACCGTCAATAGCACACACTGCCCTACGATTTTAAAAAGTCAGGATCGCGGTATTTCAGACGCGGTGTATGTGGAGCACGAAGGTAGAATCTACAAGCCAAGTCTTGGCCTGCTAAAAGCGTTGATGTCTATTCCTGGAGAGTTCAATGTTGACTGGATGGCTAAAGAGCAAGCTACTGAAACCTTGGGACAGAGTATCGACTACAGGCTTCACCACAGCGTCATGGCCGCATTAACCCAGCACCTGGAAGCCAACCTTGGCAAGAGGACAATTATTGAACTGAGCAAGAATGCGTCTTAGCGTATAATGGACGCCTGGACTTAATAGGCCGGGACACAGGGAAAAGCATGAAAGCAGTAACACCATACATATTGGGCGCAATCGTAGCATTTGGAGGTTACCAAGTGGTGGCGACTGCTATGTATACATACGAACTTGCTGAGTTCCACGGGGTTGACTGGAGCCTCAAAACTCATGGAATAGCAATGAACGTGCATTCTTCGTTTGGTGGTTTGACCGATATAGCCGATCTTGAAGCCGTAGCTCCCAAATCGGGCGGTGGCCCTGTTTCAGAATGGTGCCAAGGAATAACATCGATGAGAGGCCATGTTACCATGAGCTTTGTCGGGGATCTGAGCGTTTGCTGTTGGACCGCTAATGATACTCAGCGGATGGTACCCTTCAAAGAAGAGGATGGGAAACGACACTATATGTGTGGCAAGTGGCCACATATTGATCATGTCTATACAACTAGCGTATCGAGTTAATGTCGATTGTGAAACACTGATACTCACTTATCAAAACCAGCGAGGTTATCCATGGAAGATACATTACAACCGAAAAACGGTCGATTTTTAAAAGAGAGCTATTACTACACTTTTACCATCACGATGATGGGCGGCATGTTTGTTCTGCTCGAACACTTCTTCCCGATGACTAACAACGAGCCGTTAGGATCTTACCCTTTTGCATTTATTGCTTTCCTCCTGCTGCTAACTAATTACTCTTCAGATCAAATTGTTGAAAACGGTTTGAAGCGTCAGATTCTAATGGGAGCAAATATTGCTTTCATTGCCTTTTTAATTCATTTCATTGTGTCTGGTTTGACGGCCCTAATTGGACTTGCCACTTTTGAAAAATATAATTTGAAAGATGCTAGCTCAACCTTTTCTGGACTGTTCTTAGCTACGACTTTTCTTTGTATTGTTTTTAATTGGGTAGCGGATTCGCGCTTTGGTATTGCTGTTAAAGCTAAATGGCAATACATCTCCGAACTAAAGTGGCTGAATTATATTCTGGCTTCAATTGTTCTTGGGGGTGGTTTATTTATTGGGGTATATGCTTACCTCTTGAGGAACTGAAGAAAAAATAACTGCTCTCCTGTCTTAGAGTTTTTCTAAAAAAACGAAGGTTGCATATATCACTTTCCGGGTTAACGTCTTTGTAAATCACGAATTTTTGTGGACAAGACATGACTTGGAGAAATCTTGCAAGGACGATTGAATCTAAAGGGACAACCGTTTCTAAGGCTGTATCGCGGGCCGATCTTCACCGCAGACGCCAAGAGACCCAATCGCAATACTTTACCCCAGAGTGGGTAGCGAAAGGCATCTGGCAGTCTTTCACCCCCATCATTGAGAGCTGTAAGCAAGCCGGGGTTTCCTGGTTTTCTGTCTTTGATAACGCCATCGGCTCCGGTCGCCTGTTAGAAGGTTCCCCCATAGCCGAGCTGGAAATGTACGGTCTGGACACAGACACACGATGCATCGACGCACTTTGTCAGGATGCCGCGCAGGCCGAGCTCAACTACCAGTTTGAACATGGAGGGATGGAAGACCTAACAGCGAGCGGCTTTCATTTCGCGGTTATTAATCCGCCCTTTTCGATCCATCTGGAAAGTCCCAACCTGACCCCGTACAGCTGCAATAGCTTTGGTCGTTTCGGGCAGTCCACTTCAGCCATCAGCCACGAATATGCACTGGAACAGGCCTTAGATGCCGCAGTAGTCACCGCTGCTGTGCTGCCTGTTTCCATGGATGGTTACTGCCGGGCCAAGCGTGAGCTCAAAGCTGTTGTCTACCTACCTCAAGACACGTTTATAGCTGAGGGGGCGAACGTCTCTACCGCCATTTACTTCTTTCTTCCGGGGAAGACTGACCAGATCCATGAGGTGTATCTATCAAAAGGTGAGGACTGGCCCGCCCTCGCGCTTAATCCTGGGTTCATTATGCATAAAACCCAGCCTCGCTTTCGCCTGGCGGGGGTGGATCAGACGGAGCCGGTTATCACCCTACCGGTGACTGGTAACCCACGGGTTGAACTCCACCACCACAACCGCCGAATTGTCGTTAAGTACCATTGCGGTTTGGTGCAAGCGAAAGTTGCTAACGGACTTCTTCGGGATACAGCCGTTGGTACCCGCCTTCCTAAGAGCGTGAAGCACCAGGGAGACGGCCAGTTCCTTCTGGATGTTCTGTTGCTACAGGACAACCCCGAGGAGCAGCTGGAGGCCTTGGCCGATCGCATCAATGGATTTGGGGGTGATGCGTGGATCTCCCCTACTTTGAGCGGCTACTACAAAAAGCTGATCAAGCGCCACCAGCGGGCCGTCACCCCCATGTATCGGATGGTGAAGACCAAGGGCCCAGGCCAGGTGCAGATTAAAGCCAAGCAAAGAACCCTGCTTGAACCCGGCAACTTCAACAGCCCCAGCGTTGGGAAAGGCCAGATCATTAATGCCACCCCCGCAGGGGGCGAATACACCATTGAGCATAATGGCCACACGGTAACTCTCCGTCGAGATGAAGTACTTGTCCGGTTTGAGCTAATTGGGGGCGGCGATATCGCTGCCAACGATGGCCAGTGGGAGCAGAAATATCCGGGGCTTAATCACCACTTCCCAGAGGTCGCCCACCAGCACCGGCAGCGGATTTGTAAGGCTGGTATTGATTGGTTGGCACCCTTCCAAGCTGACAGCCTGACAGAAGCTCTAGTCTCACCTGCCGGTTTTGTCGGGGCCTGGGAACAGGGCAGTGGCAAAGCTCGGTATGCCTTGGCCTTGGCTATGATGCACGATGGCCGGAATATGATCGCGGTTGAATCAGGGTTGATGCCTGAAATGCTTTTGGAGATCCAGAAGCTGGGGCTCTCGCCTTCATTGTGGAAAGTCCTCGGCAATGGAGACACCCCCACGGCCAAGATTAACCTGGTGTCGTATGCCACCCTGCGCCAGGGCACCCGTATTGCCTTCAAGAAGACGGTCAAGCGCGGTACCGAAGAGCGGGAAGAAACCAAGATTAAAATCGTCCGCACTAACGCCCAGCGCTGGAGACGCCAGATCAGCACATTGATTTGTGACGAGGGCGGACTGTTGGCCAACCTCAACACCCAGCAGACCCAGGCGGTCAAAACCCTGAGTGCGCGAAAGCTCATTGTGCTGGACGGTACACCTCAGAGAAATTATCCCCGCGATTTGCTCCCACTGGCCGTGGCCAGCGCCGGTAATGGTGTCGCTCACCAGCCTTACGGCGTCCGCGGAAAAGTCCTTGTAGAACAAAGACTGTTGGCCAGCGCCAACGATACGCAGCGGGGAGAAGATGCTTTCTACGATAACCATGTGGTAACCCAGTGGGTGACAAACGAGTTCAGGGAAGAAATGCAGTCTGGTGGTAAGCGCGAGGTACCCAAGATAAATAATCTTGGTCTATTCCGGGGGTGGTTGGCTCCCAATATCCAGCGCAGGTTACGCTGCGAGCCGGAATTGGCCATATTCAAGAACTGCCCGGACCCGGAGCGCGACAGTTTCACCGTGCAATGGGATAAGGAACATTTGGCCCACTACCTCAAAACCGCCACCGAGTTCGCCCACTGGTACAAGAATGCCCATGCTGACACCAGCAGAGCCCTCAACCTGGTGAGTGTGCTTGCCCGGATCGGTGCCGTGCAGCGAGCGGCCAACTCTCCTCATGTGGAAAGTAAGTCTTCCATGGGGTTGCACACCCCCATCACCAGTAAGCAGCGGTTTGCTATCGAGCGCGTTAAGCATTGGATCGCTGACGGTCGTAAGGTAATCCTCTACGCAGAGTCGCCGGAGGTACTTAAGCGCCTGCACCATGAGCTCGCAGGTCAAGGGATAGACTCGGTGTTGTTCACCGGGCAACAGGACATCCAGAAGCGAGCTAAGGCCCTTAATGACGAGTTTCGCTACGGCTCCGCCCCTGTCCTGCTTTCGTCCTGGGTTGGCCAACGAGGCCTGAATTTGGAGCAAGCTGGGGCCGTAATCTTCTATGAGCGGTCCTGGTCAGCAACTGTTGAGGAACAGGCCATCTACCGGACGCAGCGCCCAAGCCAGACCTTAAAGGTTGTCGTCGAGTACCTGCATCTGGCGGGCAGCATCGATGTCTATTGCGCCCAGCTGGTGGAGTGGAAGCAAAAAGCCGCTGACGCCGGGCTCGACTTTGGCGATCAGTGCGGCGAGGAAGAAGAGTTCTTGCATCTGGATACCCTGTTACACCGCTTCTGTGATGAGGTGCTGAATATGAGCGTTCATGACGCAAAAGAAGTCTTGGTCGCCTAAACGAATCAATGCGCAGAGAAACTACCGAAAAGGGTGTGAATGCAGAGCGTAGGTAACCTCGTAGTAGGATAAAATATTTTTCAAAGTTTTTATTGGGATTCGCTTATGAAGTTTGAAGAGGTAAAGAATAAGTTGAGGGAAAACCCTGGATCAACTTATTCAGCATTTTTATACGAAAAAGATAACCATTTTCTTTCGCGGTATTTAGCTGCGGCTGATGAAGATGATTTGGATTACAATACACTACGAAGGTGGTCAGTTGTTTTCAACGTGTGGAGAAGAAGAGGTCTACGGCCCTGGGGAATATCCCAAAGATATTGAATCGTTGACGTTTCTTGAAGATGCAAAGCCGTTCTGTTTTATGGGCGATACAAGTGAGTATCTTGCCTTCAAGTATTTCGATGGATTGATTAATCCAGATAAGCTTGTATCCAGCGTAGATAAGGAACAGTTTTCCTCTGAGCTAAATATTCTTGTTAAGGAGTTAAACAACCAGCCTTGATTGACATAATACAAGGCCCAAGACTGGGCCTTGTTAATTGTGGATATTCCCATCAATCATATTCATAGACGGGTCCATGACAAGCATACGGGAATGCTCAGCTGCCAGGCCGTTAGGAGTGGTTAACTTGCCACCCGCTGAAGAGTCGGAATTTCTCTGTGCAATGTGAACGATGAAACCGGCAATCAGAATTAATACAGTAAGTGTCATGGCTGGATCTCCTTTTAAGTCTTACCTTTATTGTAAGAGGAGATTCAAAAGCGCAAATTTTTAAGGGTTTTCGTACCCTTTTCAACTACCGTTACCGGTCAAGTTTCCAGATCCAGAGAACATTGTGTAACCCTTATCTTGCTCCCTTTTCAGAAGCTCTCGCGTTTCTTTGGGGGTGAATTTTCGTCCTGTTTCTGCATCTGCAATTAGCCCTTCCAACAACCGATCGCTTTTCGATAATGCGTCAGCAATATTGATTCCAATATGGAAAGTTCCCTTCCCTTTCAAATCTATTAACCTCTTTAGTGAAGCCGTGTATACAATCGGCATTTAATATCTGCATACCTTACAATTGCTTCCTCAAGACCATGAGCCTTCAGCATTCCAGCAATGATCATCGCAATGGCTGGGTGGATGTCGTAGTAGCTGTCATCGAACTGCCTGACTTCCATGTAGAGCAGAAAAACCTCTTCTGCGTATCGTTCATGATCATCACCCACGGCCTGCGTGTTTCCAGACTCAATGGTCCAGGCTTTCAATGCCTGTTCTATAAATCCCTCGGGATCAGATATGTACTTGCTGTTGCACATCATCTGCGCTACCTGGGTAGTCCTTGCCACACTACTTGGGCAGTGGTAATTGATCTTCAATGAAGTTTTCCCTGAGTATCCTAAACTGCCGGTTTCAACAGTGACCGGCTATCACTAAAAATGCTAACCCGTATTCTTTACTATGCAACAGTCGGGAACCCCAAAATTTAATGACAGAACATCACCAGCAACAACCAACACAAAACAGCACCCACAGAACTTTTCCATCTGGCCAGTCTTATACAACTCAGCCTTATGATTAACAGCCAAGCTATGGCAAAATTGAAAGTTTGAGGATTAGGAGGTCGTCTTTCTTGCTGTCCCGTTTTCTCGTGATACGGTGAATGGCAAGAAATCTTCGGAGTGATTGAATCATGGGACTTAAAAAGTCGAGCTCACAATGGTTCGTAATTATTGTGTTCTTGGTAATTGGAGGTGGTTTTTCATCGCTTTTCACATACCTGATATTCTTAGACTTAGTAAGAGACACACCTAGAGAGGAACACTCCTATCTTGTTCATTTTTTCCGGCCAGGAAGTTCAGAGGAATTTCGATTCGAGCGATTAGATATTCTCTCTAAGAGTTCTCTTTTTATTGCGGGGCATGGTACATGGGCAGGTGAAGGCAAAGAAACATTCATAAGAGATGATTCTGGAGAAACAAGAAAATATTTGTCTCCAGAAGAAATTGCTGAAATTATTATTAATAATATTGAGATCCGAAATCTTCCTTCAAACATCCCAATTTATTTAATGGCTTGTAATTCTGGTAGAGGCTCCAACTCGTTTGCCATGAGGCTAAGCCAGTTAATCCCTAATAACATATCTGCACCAACAGGTTGGCTTGCAGTGTATCCGTGGGGAAGCTCCGGCACAGGAAGTAGTAAGTTAAAGGCGCTTACCAATACAGGGCATTTAAACTTTAAATCGTTCGAGGGCGGAAAGGAGGTTATCCACCAAGGATGACCTCCAAATAGTCAAAATCTATAGCTTTATTGAATTATAGATAACCAGTCATTAGGCCTGTTTAATACGCCACCTGGTTCATTCTCGATGTACTGAACCAAGATGTCCGCATCTATGTGGCCGGTGTCAGTCACATTCGCCGCCCCCTCAAACTGGTATAGATCTCCCCCACCGGCAAGATAGCTGGTGGTTACCAAGTTGTACTGGGATGAAAAATCCAATGGCTGATAGATGCCATCGAGTCCCTTGATTAGAACATCTTGAACACTGGGGGTGGTTGGATCTGTGAGGTTAATGGTATAGCGAATGTTAGCCACATATGGGAAGGCTACCCCACTGATCTGGTACGCATTAGAAACATTCGTGCTCAGCGTATTCAACAATGACTCACCGGTTACAGACATGGAAACCAACGACGAGCTAAACGGCAGTACGGTATATGCGGAGCCAACTGTAATTTCTCCAGAGAGATCAGCTCTGACCCCACCAGCATTCATTACGGAAACGTAGGGCTGGCCGGATGTTTGTTGCATCTTGTTGGCCATCGACTGAGCGACGTGTGGAGCTACCATACTCCCGCTCTCAATGGTCCCTGCGTCTGGATGTCCATCTCCTGGGAGGCGCACATGGTACAGCGGCTCTCCAGTTACACCGATCACCGTAGAAGCGAAGGCCTCAACCTCAAGCTTCGCTTGGTCAAGCATGGCCTGAGCTGTCAGGTCTTTTTGTACAATCTCGATGTTGGCGTTTGCGGAGATATATTCAGCAATGACCTGCTGTGTATCATAATCAACAGGCTGTGGCGGAGTGCCCTGGGCAAAAACTTCTCCAACCAAGAACACATTCTGGCCGTTACAAGATTCTACTTTCCCATCGCCACTGAATTCGACATCAGTAACACCGATTGTGCGCGAGTATTCCCCGGAGTGCATGATGCAAACAGGATCGCCCTTTGGTCCGGTTTCCATTATCGGGCTAGGAAACTCGTTACCTAAACCGATATTGGAGTGATCGCCCAGCAGCTCGGGTGAGTGGCCACCGATGATCACGTCAATGCCTGGTACTGATTGAGCAAGCAGTCTGTCCTCCTCGAGTCCCAGATGGGTTAGAAAAACGATCTTGTTGACACCATATTGTCTGAGCGCTTTCACAGCTTTGCGAGCGGCCCTTTTGGCTTTAATGAATCTGGTGTTGTCGCTTGGTGATGAGATTATCTCGGTGTGCTCGGTAGTCAGACCAACAATTGCTATAGGCTGGTCCTTGAGCATTTTAATGGTTAATGGCAGGTAGGCACCTTGCAGCGCGTCATCACCCTTTACCTTTGTGTTGGCAGAGATCAATGGAAACTCAACAGAAGCCGCGAACTCTGCCAGCTTTTCATTTCCAAGATCGAATTCATGATTTCCGATTGCCATGGCATCAAATTCAAAGAGATTCATGAAGTCCGCGTTGAGCCGCCCTTTGAACAGGGAAAAAAACAAGGTACCTGAAAAGGCGTCTCCAGCATGCAGTAGCAGAAAATCCTTATCCTCTCCTGCGGCATCAAGCCGAAGCTGATCAATTTTTGTCTTCAGCCGAGGAAAACCACCGACTTGAGCATAAGTGAGTGTAGGCGCACCATCAGCGCCTGGTAGCCCAAGCTTTTGAAATTCTTCGTCGAAGTGTGAGTGTGTGTCGTTGATATGAGCAATCTTGAGAGACAATGGCTCATTGAGGTTGCAACCGGCCAGAAGAGTTAATGCAGCTGTGGCCAATCCAATTCTTTTAAATCTCATCACGTTTCCTTACCTATCTGGTTAAATACATTGGCGCTCAAAATCGCCATTCCAAAGCAAAAGGGATTTAGTCTTCTCTCTTGCGAGGGGCGATTTTACTTCGGGGGTGCTGTTTTCATCCCTTGGAATACGCACCGTTAAGGGGCTATATGGCCGTGAGGCAAAAAAAAGGAGCAAATAGCTCCTATTGTGTGATGAAGGTTCCAGATGAATGTACCACTGGAAAATTTACTCTGATGAAAAGTCAGTAATGAACCAGATTGCAGAGATTTGGTGAATCTGGTTTTCACTCGATGACGGTTGGCCTAAATCTTTTCTCCAGGGCATCCGTTATGGCAAACCAAAAAATCATCCATAGCATGAAAAGAACCGGCATGATTTGCGCAAATTCTGCAATTACTTTAGATTCATCCTTGTTTCCGAATAGCCGATCCAGCCCTCTTGCTGTGGGGCCATAGATGTTTTTGATGTACCATCCAACCCAAGCTTTACTGTGCAGCTCGCCCAGCCTGTCTGTAACAGTTTTGTCGTAAGTGGTTTCTGCAAAAACTTCCTGATATTGCTTTAAGGCCTCTTCTTTCTCCCCTCGATTGTATAGATCGTTGGCAATCAAATACCGAGCATACTGGCTGTTGGTATGCGACAGATAATTTTTTGCATAACCGATGCCATCCTCAAACTGTGACAGGACGGCTTGATAGTATGGAAGCTCATCCTCTTCCTTTAAGGCTAACAAGATATCCTTGGCCTGTGCCTTCTCCCCCTTGTCAAACAGGTGGTCAGCAATGATCGCCCGGTACATTGCAAGCACCCCTTCTCTTTGCTGGATCTGATATTCATGATCGTAGCTTGATACCTTACGGTATTGTGACGATGCGAAATTAGCTATCTCACCGGTATCTGTGGTGGTTTCCCATGCTATAGGGAATTGATGCTTATCAGCACTTCGCCATCCAATAAACGCATGCCCTGGAGAGTACATCACCCCCACCCCCTGCACACCCAAGTTTTCAGCAATAGCAAGGTACAGGTATGATCTGAGGTCGCAGTCTATCTCTCCATCCGCCAGACCATCAGCAAAGGTATTCCCGCCGTATATGTATCGCTTCCCGATATAGAGCCCTACCCTCTTCAGAAGTGATATCAACTCGTGCATGGTCGGCTGCTCGGGGACGTTGAGATCTGCGAAATCCTCAATCGTCCGATCCAAGATGGCGGTAGCCAGCTCCCCTCTCTCATGAGAGACAAGCCCGAACTCTACTTCTAATTCGATGATCTCGTGGGCCGTTGACTGGTACTGAGCGGTATAACCTGGGGGTGGCAGGACACCCAGCCTCGACTCAAGGGGGCGCTTGTGCTTCTCGCTCCAGGAATGCAGGTCAATCCCCGCCTGGATAAGTCCCATCAGTACCATGAAGGCGATCGTCCCTGTAAATAGCCTTGTTCTGATATGCTGCATTGGTTTCCTCATATTATTTTTGTAGCTGTACAAGTATACAGTAATGATCTTCCTTTCCAAAAACCACTGTTTAGTAGACATGATTATTTGAAAGTACATTTAATGACCTTGGTAGGAATCCAATAATTTGATGAAAAGGCAGGCTCCTGTATCCGATACCCTCTATTGACATTGATTTCTGGTTATATATATTTGGTGAGCAGGGCAAATCAGTGTCCTTCCTTGCCGAGTGGAAAAGCCTCTGATGAACATCTCAAAATCATCGTCTGTCCAGCAGCCGGTGGTGTGATCGGCACATATCACCATTTCTGTCAGTGCTGCGCAGGAGAGATCCGATGACCACCTTCCGTTTACCTGAAAACTGCCTTTCTCTTTTTAAAGACTTATCTAACAGCACAATCGATAATCTTTATGGATTAACCCCTAAATTAAGGGGTGCAAAACTATATAATGCTTTTAGTCGTCCTCTTGGTCACAAAGACTTTAATGCATTACAAGCGGACTCAAAAACTTATGGTTTGGGGGAATTTAACCCTCACGAGCTTGTTGATGCGCTTAAGTCTAAAACCTCTGGTGTGCATGTACATTTGGGTTATGAATGGGACCAAACCGTTAAGGCTTTGGATATGGCATGCTCTCTTATTCTTATCGATTATCCTGAACTGTCATCGCTTGATGATCACAAGCCATTACGAGTGTCTCTCTTGGCAGAAGAGTTAGGAATTACTGATGAGGAATTAGAACTGTTGAGCTGGGAGCCGACCGCCAACATGTCGGAAGATGGTTTGATTTACAATTACATCATTACATTTGGTGAAGATTGTCCACAAGAAATCCTTTCAAAGATACGAGGCATAAACGCTTATCGTGAAGTTAGTGTTAGCGCTAATGCCTTTGATGAACCAGATTACGATGAGCATGAAGTAAAACAAATTGGTGAGGCAGAGTTCTTTCAAAAGGTTGCCGGTGAAAGAATGACAATTGCGGAAGCCAAAAATCAGGTTGAAACATTTATTGATGAAGGCGCTTATCTTGAAGCAGAATCACAACTCGATATTTATATCGCTGAATCAGGATTACTGTTTGAAGAAGCTCCAGTTATCACCGACTATTCCTATTTCATGGGGGCGGATCTAATGTACCTTACGCTTAAAGGTACAATGGCTGGAAGTGTAGACCCTGATTCAGACAGAATGAGAACCCACCATTCGGTAACCCCTCGTATTGAGCTGCACGTTCATGTGGAGGTGCCTGAAGACAACTCTGAAGATCTCCACCTGTATTGGGGGGCTCCATTCTAGTATTCTTTCTGCCAATTGGGGGTAGGCTTACCTTATTTTTAAGCATCATCCATTAGCAGCTTATGACAGGAATTTCATTCCATTTAGAAAGGTAACTCTTGGAAAGAAATTCCTGTTTCATCGAAAATCTCGAAGCCCCAGATTGTCGAGCTAGCATTACGGTATCACGTCCATATATGCGGTTAATCTTGTCTACCACTGGCATGAGGCTTTTATTGGTCTCCCCTTCCCTGTTGAGCAGATCCATTTGCCAGAACTCACGGGGCCGTATATCCACCAGCTCCACCCCGGCTTTTATGTACCGGCCACCCGGTCGATAAAGGCGCTTTGCGATGGCGACTGCTTCCCTAGCGATCCGACGCGAATCATCACTTCCACCTGGTAAGTTCACAGAGCTGGCTTCAGAGAGTCCGGCTCTTTGGTGTTGGCCCGCCATCAGCCATACAGATACCCTGCCCGCTAAGCTGTCTTGCGATCTAAGCTTCTCTGCGGCCCGAGAGGCGAAGGTCGAAACCGACTCAAGAACATCCTCAAGTTGATAGAGCTTCGTGCCGAAGGAACGGCTACAGATAATCTGCTGCTTGTTCGGTGGGTTGAGCTCCATTGGTATGCAAGGCTCCCCATTGAGCTCCCGTATGGTTCTGGCCAGCGGGAGGCCTCCGATTTTTCGTGCCAGTGATTTATCCAGCAATGCAAGGTCATGAGCACTCACCACCCCCATGCTTGTGAGTGTTGCATTCAGCCTGCGGCCTACCCCCCATACCTCGGCCACCGGTACTCGCCTGGCCAGCCATTCCCATTGGTGGGGGTGGGTAAGCACAGCAACACCATCAATCTTGGGGATCTTCTTCGTGGCGTACTGGCCCAGTTTGGCAATGGTTTTGGTCGGGGCGATGGACACACCACAAGGAATACGTTGTTCATTCCAAACGGTTTGCCGAAGCGATCGGCCCAGCGGTTTCAGATCCTCAGCAGGGATGCCGGACAGGTCACAGAAGCCCTCATCGATGCTGTAAATCTCGACGCTGGGGGTGTGATCTTGCAAAGTCTTCATGATCCGACTGCTGATGTTATCGTACAGCGCATAGTTGGAACTGAAGGTGTGGACCCCGGCCCTCTGGATCAGCTGTCGCTGCTTGAAGAACGGCTCAAATTTTTTCACCCCCGCTGCTTTGGCTTGGTCGTTGAGCGCGACCACACACCCGTCGTTGTTACTGAGAACACAGATTGCTTGTCCTCGGATGTCCGGGCGAAAAACTGCCTCGCAGCTGGCATAGAACGATCGTTGGTCACACAGGGCGTACATCACGGCTCCAGATAGTGGACAGCGTGAGTAACTACCCCTTCTATTACCACGTCCATATCCTCCGGTACCGGGATCGGAGGATAGTCGGGGTTGCTGGAGCGGAAACAACGGTTGTTGGTGTCGAGTATCTTGCAGGCCAGGTGCCCATCCAGTGAAACCACCACAACACAACCATTTCGGCGTTTGGCTGCCCGGTTGATTATCAACAAGTCCCCGTCATAGATCCCCTCCCCTATGAGTGAGTCACCATTTGCGCGGGCAAAGTAGGTTGCGGCGGGGCTGGTTACCAGGTGCTCGTTAAGGTCCAGGTCTTGCTCAGAGTAATCCTCGGCGGGGCTGGGGAAGCCACACTCAAGCTTGGTGACTCGCATAGGCAGAGGCAGCGGCTCTGCTGGAAGTGATATTGGAATGGGTGTTATATTCATGCGGCACTGTATATAAATACAGTAATTGTATTGTTATGACGGAACAATTCAACAAAAAGCCGATCTGCAAGAGAAAATCTCGGCCTAAAAAGCATGTAAGTCTTTGATATATAGTGAAAATATTTATTGCCTAAGGAGGGCGCTCTCAATACAAGAGATATTCTTGATGAAGTACTATATACTTTCGTAGTGAAGTAATAAGTACTTGGTTGGGTTTTGGAGGTCTTATGTCTGCAAATACAATTGAATCGGTTATTGAGTCCAGGGTATTTGGGTCTTCCCGCCCTGCCACTGGCGATGCCGTTGAAATCACAGTAGTGAGGTCGGCACCGACCAAATTGCTAACTTCAATAGAAATAGCCCGCCTTGTTCATAAGGGGATGGATGGCGCTTACCTTCAAAGGCTTTGTGAAAGAATCCCGCGCAAAATACTTGCTGACACCTTGGGTGCAGAAGCGTCGAACTTTTCCAAGTTCTATAAGCGAACGCTTTCAAAAGTCCAAACTGATGAGATAAATGATCTGACACTGGTTTGGTCTGAACTCTGCGATTTTTTTGACGACGATGATGAGCTTATCGATGAGTGGTTGAAAACCCCGGCCCCTGCTTTATCTGGTGCTGAGCCGATCGAACTGTTGAGTACCATTGTCGGTCGCCAGACCCTCCGGAAGAGCTTGGACGCAATGCGATATGGAGAGTTCGCTTGATACTATTCAAGATCATACACAAGGATTTTGTGAGCGGATGGGCCGACTACCAAAAAACGGGCTCATTCCGAAATGGTGCGCGGTGGAACTCCCCCGGCACCCCTGTCATGTACCTCTCCTCCAATATTCAAAATGCCATGCTTGAGATTGCCAATTACTCGATCAGCCCGAGGATGGCCAATAAGCTTTTCCGCATGGCGGTCTTTGAGTTTGCATCGCTACGATTGTACGAAATGTCCCCAGAGGATTTACCGGTTACATGGAATGCAGACGAGCATGGAACTGACACTCAAGAAATTGGGGATAAGCTACTGAGCTCTGATAGTTATGATGGCTTCATGGCACCATCAGCAGCCATTAACAATGACATAGTTAGGCACCCCTTAAATGATGTGAGGAGGTCTGCATATGGCAATGTCATCGTGAATATTGAAAAGTACGGACAAGACAAAGCCGAACTAATTGATAGCTATAGCCCTATATTTTCTCAACGTATGTTTTCAGGAACGGAACAATGAAAACAGGTCGTTAGTGATCTTTATTTGCACTTTGTAAAAGCTGTGTGACTATCAGATGGACCCTTTCTAGCCGAAAGGAAACTCTACTAATGAAAAGGAAATCATATGAAGTATTTTACATTGTTGGCAGTATTGCTTTCAGCGTTCGTATCCGCCGACGAGATCCGTGTAGCATCATGGAACATCTATTGGCTTGGGAGTTCGGGCCACAACGATCGAACCGCGAGTGACTATCAGAAGCTTACTCAATATGCCTCCTCGCTCGACGCTGATGTAATCGCTTTGCAGGAAGTTGAAGATGCTACCTGGGCTCGGAAGGTGTTTGGTGAAGGCTACAACTACTATTTCACCAACCGCCGACCAGGCTCCAAAGGCCTTCAGCGTGTAGGATTTGCTGTACGCAAGGGAATCAGCGTTCCAGATCATCAAGACTACGAACAGCTTGGCCTGGATGGTTCCGTTCGGTTTGGGAAAGATATTACCATCAGCACAGGTGGTGGTGAGCTCCGCCTTTTGGGGGTACACCTCAAATCGGGCTGTTTTTCTGCGAGCTTGGATTCCAGTAAAAAGGCCTGCAAGAAACTAAAGAGGCAGGTGCCCGAGCTGGAGGAATGGATTGATGATCGTGCTGAAGAAGGCACCCCTTATGTCATCCTTGGGGACTTTAATCGTCGCCTGAATCTCGACATTGCCGGTAACAAAGGCGTTTGGGAAGCTATTGATGATAGCCACCCAACTGAGTTCGCAGATCTTTCAAATTTGGCCGAGGATAAAATTTCAAGCTGCTGGGGTGGTAAGTATCCTCAGTACATTGATCACATCGTTGTAGATCCAAGGGCCAAGGATATGTATGTTTCAAACTCTTTCGGGGCTCTTAACTTCAGCGGGCAGTTCGATAAGATGATATCTGATCACTGTCCTATCTACGCCACATTTACCTTTTAAAAGTTTCTGGGTTCGGACGAGGGGAAAGGCTCCTTTTTCACCTCATGATTTATGGATCAAAGGAGAGCACATGAGCAGAAAGATTTGGACAGCTATTTTTCGTGCGATATCTACCTGCAACGGCCCCACTGATTTTGTTTTTCACTTGGGATATCAGGGGTTGGAGATGCCTCGCCCCCTTCGTAGGCTGTTGGCAAAATCGTCTTTTCACCAGGCGTGGCTAAGCGGCTTCTATGGGGGTGGAATTTGTAAGGTACTTGAGCGGTATGAAGAGCCCACCTGGTTCGATTCAGAATACGAGACAACCGGTGGGACCATTGAAACTGCCGGATATAAAGCGGGCATTGGTGGGCTGCCTGATACAGAGAATCCACACCCCCCAGGTGACTGGAGAAGCGATATCTGGCGAGAAGGGTGGCGCAGAGGACTTGGTGATCTGAGTAGTGAAGGCCATATACCCCCAGATGCTATGAAGGAGTATTACAGCTAGCCTGGGCGTTCTGGCTGTTTAGATTATTATCGAGTACACTTAGGGTTCAATCTCTATATTTAGAGAAAGAAGCCCAGCTGAGGCCAAACAGCAAATCAATGTGCCCTTGTGGCATCCTACCTACCGGAGGGTTCTGAGCCCTTCGGCCTGGACTCCTCCACGAATCTTGAGGAGTTCTCATGAATCAACAAGCTATTTATCGTTCCGTTTGGGATGAAGACACTATCGAAACATCTTGTGAAATCACTCCCACAGGCGAAATCGTTAATGTCGTGGTTGTTGAAGCCCCCGATGTTGAGCATTTAATTTCTGAAGAGGTTGAGCTGCTTTTTTCTGGGAAAACGTATGACATCGAATATGACGATGATAATGCGCCTGTAATCGCCAATATAGATAACTTTATTCGTTATCCGGCCTTAAAGGTTGATTCGGGCCATCCTGAGCCTTGTGTAATCTACCTCAATACCTTCGGTATTGAAGTGACCTTAACCGGAGATGGAGGGGGTTCTATTACCTCGAAGTTGAAGGAGGGCCACCCACAATATGATGCAGCGATTGATGGCATAGAGTCTATGATTCTTGCCCATGCGATCGCAGGCATCGATGTCAATTCACCACTCTATTTGGGAGGTATTGAGACAGCTGTGCAGGGGGCGGCAAATCAGTCGGATGACATTCAGCCTAAACCTGTCGGGTGTAATCCTATTGTCACCTTGGTAGAAATCACTGCAAACGGTTCAGATGTAGGTTTATATCTTAACCGAAAACAGATTATTACTGCCGATCCTTCAATAGGGGAAGATACAGCTTTAGTTAAATCGATGGCCTCTGCCCTAGCAGAAAGTTTCAATGTTGCTCTCGTAGAAACTGTATGCGCCCCTTATGAGGATTGGATCTGGGAAGAGGTAGAGGATATTGTCATCAACCCCTACGTTCCAGAAGTTGACACGAGTAAGATTTCTGTCAGTGAGGAGCATCCAGATTATCAGAAGGAAAATTCTACAATGAGTTGTTTAGATAACGACACGTTTATTAGTGTTGCTATCAACTTAAAGCGCGAATTAGGGAAATGCCAAAATATTGGTGTAACTGCCAAAAATATTATGGCAAACATCTCTTCTAACCCCTATGTAGATTCCATTCATATTGAAATTGGGACATCAGAAACATCTAAAGACTGATACCATTTTCTTTCCTATATCAATTTAACCCAAATGGGGGCCTATCCCCGTTTTGGGGGGTGGTCTCCTTCTTTTTATCAAGGAGAATATAATGACCACATCAAACAAACCTGTAGTAACCGGTTGCAGCAGTATTGCTCAGTCTTTAATGGCGAATTCAATTCTGTCTGGTGTTATTGATGATCTCGTCGGTACTACAGACTTTACCGTCGAAATCGGCATTAAACCAACTATGCCGAGCCCAATGGTTAGCCCTAAAGAATTGGTTTACGGGAAAAACATTACATCAAGTTTGGGGGATCTCCCCTGTAACTGGATTCAGGTCGAACGCTTAGATCGATATGGAGTGTATTACAGGTTTATCGCCTTATTCGGCGACAGACACTGGGTTACTTGTGATCGGTCAGGCCATCAAGTCCTTCGAGTTTTTTCCGAACCATTTTAAACCCTTGAGGGAAGCAAATATGTCTAAAGTAAGGTTTGTACCACCTGAGCATGCAGATATTCTTCGTGAATATTTGTGTGATTCAAGATCTGTAGTCTTAGTTATGCCTCATGCGAAACCTGCTATTGAAATGCTTGGTGTAGATGATGGTGATGATTCCGACTACGTTAACGACGATGCAGATGTTTGGGATGATATTGTTGAACATGAAAACCACGCATTTTCACTTTCGTTGATTGAAGATAATAAAATTTAACCCAGACGGGGGCTTATCCCCTGTTGGGGTTAGGCCTTCTCCAAATAGGCTTAGGAGGCCAGTTATGAAATTCAAAAAATCAGAATCTCTGTATATCGCTCTCACAGCAGAGTTAATGGACAAGCTGACTGATGCATATGATGTGTTTACCCGGTGTGACCTTCATGATGAAGTTATCTTAGACGCTTCGTGCTTTGATGATGATGACATCAGAAAGCTTTCAAGGCTGCTCGGCTTTGATGCGTCTGAAGCGGCTAACCATTACATTATCGCTTACATTGGCCAGCCAGAAGATGAGATTGAATCCGATGATTGCTTGTCAAAAGATTATGTTCAACGTGGTGGTTGCACTTGTTTGATCTGTAAAGATGACAGCATCGAGGGCGGAAGCATTCAAACCGACTCAGGTATAGCCTGGCAGAAGGTTTGGTGTAATAGCTGCGGAAGTGAGTGGACAGATAATTACAAACTGGCCAGTACTTCGGACCTCAGCATGAATGTTCCATTTCATCTTGGCCAAGAAGTGCAATGGGCAGATCCAGACGCTGATAGTTCTAGCGGTGTTTACACCGTTAAGAGTATTGAGGCAGAGGATGTAGTGATTATTGTCAACGAATCTGGATCTGAGTCAGAAGTTCCGGTGAGTGAGCTTAAAGCAGTTGATCTAGTCGTTCATACTCAAGAAAGTGCTAATCCAGGAAACGAACTTCAAGAGAAGAAATACTTACCGGTCATTGTCGAATCCTTCATGCAGGATCTGACTGAGGCTGGGACAGTTTTTTCCGGTGAGACAAAGCCAGTTGATATTAAGCTCGCAGCGTTAACCCGTCTTGAGTACATGGAGACAGTATTGGTTCCGGTTGAGTTTGGCGGTCAGCAGCTTGAAGAGCTCGTAGATCGAACCTATGACGCAGTTGACGGCGGTGATTACTGGGATGATCCTGATTATTGGGAACGCGGAACATGTAGTCACCATATCAGCGATAGTCCAACAGCAGCGTAAAGTTGTCGTTCAAATAGGTTATTCATAAACCCTGTGGGGTATTCCCCTGTCGGGGGATACTCCAAAACATTTTGGAGAAATTATGGAAAAGCTAATCAGCATTAACGGTATGAAATTTACCGTTTCGTGCGACAAAGAATATGATGCTAATAATCAGCCTGTCATCGAGATTTTTGAAGAAAACGGGTGCCCGGCTGGAGTAATTAGTGTCTGTATACCAAGTCACTCATTTGAGGAAAACGAAACTGCACTTTGTGGTGACGTGCCCCAAGATGAGGTCGTTAAAGAGCTAGAGAGACAAGGCATAGCTAACGGTACTGGGAAAATCGCGCACAGCGGTTATGGAACATACCCTGTTATCAAAGTTACCGCCGAGGCGCTTTCAGCCTAAACGTACTTTGCCACCCCCTATATGGGGGTGGACTCTTTTAAAGCCAGTTTATCAATAGCCCTACAGGGGCTATCGATAAGAAGGTTTTGTTCTCTTCGGAGAGCGAAAAGTGAGATAGCTGGTCTCCCAAAATAGTCAGCATACTTTTAACCCTTCCGGGGAGCACTCCCTGGTAGGGGGTGCTATCCCCTTCAATTCAGGAGATACACCATGTCTTTATCAAATTACACCCAAGAGAAACAAACTGCGCTTTTTGAGTCTACAGGTGCATTCTTTGCTTTTAGCAATGAGCAGCTTGCAGAAAAGAAAAAGGAAGGCGTTACATATGTATCCTTAGGTGCTGGTCTTATCGCACCAAAAGATAATGCCAAAGCTTTAATCGAAGGCTTAGAGAAAATCACAGCTGAAGGTATAAAGCAGGATTTGGAAGAAAACGGAAAGGAAAAGATCATTGATCGAGAACTTGCCAATTACGAATGTTATTACACTGGTGATCCGAGCGACTGTATTGAAGCTCTTGAACCGTATGGTATTACTCGTGAAGAAGTTCTAGCTCGACTCTAACCTTGTAAGTTTTAATCCTAAATCCATTAACCCTTGGGGGCCAGTACCCTAAGGGGCTGAGCTCCCTCTACTTTGTAAGGAGTTCTATATGACCACTTCAGTTAATTTCGAGGAATTGGCGCAAGCCATTCTTGCTGAAAACCGTCAACGTCATGCTGATCGCATGAAGGAGCTATATAAGACCACTCTTCCGTTCGAGGAAGATTTTTTCAATAGAGTGCTGGCGGAGATGTCTGATGCCGCGTTCCAAGGAACTGGTCTTTCGTATGAACTGTACGTGAACAAGCTCTCAAGTGCCGTCACTTCACTCTCACTGGGTCACCCCCAGTGGGGGGTGATTTTATCCATTTTCTTCGTTCATAGTGAAAGCAGTGGCTTTCCCATCATCTGAAAAAATGTCCAGAGTTGAGGGCATATTATTCTCCTGCCTGACATATTTTTTGGGCAACTTCGATTGGGTCGCTACCAAGCGTCCAGCCCTGCGCCACTTCAAACGGGTGAACTTCAAAAACTCCTTGGGCATCACCGTTGGGTACCTCTAACAACTCAATGATGTGATCGATTATTTCTCGCTCCCATTCCATTCTTTTAGCCATAGCTTCTGCCCTCCCCTTCTGATTTATTGAGTGGGCTGTTTACTCCAAGAGTAATTGCGCGGTGCTCCAGCAAACTGGCCAATCTTTCAGCCCTTTCTTCTTTGGTAAGTACGATCGGTTCTGCTGGAGTATCTGGCACCAATGAACTCGGGTCGAAGTCAAAGGTGTCAGCATTGACTACCGGGATAGGTTTTACGTTTTCCGATTGATTTTTCTCAGAGCTCTCAATCACCCCCTCCCCTTCCGGCTCAACCAGGCCTTTCAATGTGGCGTTCAACAGTTCAATGGTATTCTTCAAATCTATTTGGAGATCCTGATTGTCGCTACCCACTTCCTGTAGTTTCCTACCGAACTGCTCAATTACAGCTTCCACACTTTCAGCTGTCAGGTTGAATTCTTCATCAATCCATTTCTGGCAACGATCGAGATAGCTTGCCTTCTTTTCTTCGGTTTCCATCTAACGGTTCGCTCTGGTGATTTACAAATCTATGATAAACCGATATTTCAAAATGCAAGTGGCGAGCTGTATGGGTGTACAGTGTTTAGCTACAAAGGATCAATTGGATGATAAATTTGAAAGTGCCTCAAGGTGCTCCGTTACTACCCAAGACATATCAAGGGAAAAAATCTCTCGATCGGCGATAATGGCGATTACTTTTTCAGGCTCTACCAATGTTATTGATAGTTCGGAGAGATTAACTTGAAGAAATAAGTGAGAAAGTGTTTGAGGTGGTCTTTGGTCGCACAAGATAAAAATTTCACCGATCGGTAGCAGCTTTAGATCCCTAACAGGGATATGCCGATCTCGATTGAGAGCTTTGATAATTCGTAAGGCAAGCAGGTCCCCTTCAGTTAATTTTGGTGCGATGGAAGAGCTTAAGAAGTCGATCTGTTTACGCCAATACCGTAGGGTTTGATAGCTTAACCCAAGAATTTCGCAAGAATCATTTATGTTAAATCTGCACTTATAGGTTTTCTTCCCCATTTTTGATTAAGAAAATAAAAAGAACACAGTCGAAAGTACAATTGACACTCCCACCACCGAGACCGCTAGCATTCCCGTTTCGGTTGCTACTGTCTTCGTCATCCCCCAGAGACTAATGCTTGTTTTAGAGACCCTCCCAAGTAAAACCCAATAGGCAAGAAATGACAGGCATGCTACCAATAGCATTGCAGCCATTTTTACATACTCAATCTGACCATTGTTTTCGGTTAAAAAACCAAGGCGAACCGCGTACCCAATAGCAAAACCTGCTAGCAATGCTGCTAAAGACCTACCCACTACGACCAGGTACGAACTCATGACAGTCATGTCGAGTCCCAAGACACGTTTAGTAGACCACCTGGTAATGACTGCATTGGCCATCAGCGATAGCACGAACAGCAAGGCTATAGCTACGATTTCTACCACAGGCACACTCCCCTTGCATTATTTCAAACCCCGATAAGATAGAAGAGATCAATCGGGGATTGTTATTGTGATTAATTACTACTTTATTTTAGCCGGACTACTCGTTTTTGCCTTTCTTGTCAGGCTCTTCAGACAACCGGCGCCCAACTCAGTTCGCTCCAGCGTTCTGGATGGTGCGCAATGTGTCTTGAATGAACAGGAAATCAGGACTACTACCCCCGTACCTCTTCACGGAAAGCCAGACCAAGTTTTCAAACTGCGCGATGGCAGATACCTGCTTCTGGATACAAAGACACGCAGCCAGTCCAAAGTGTTTTTCTCTGACATAGTGCAGCTATCCGTCTATGCCGTAATTCTGAAAAACAACGGCTTTGCTGTTTGCCCATTTGCAGTGGTGCGAATTGCCTCGAAAAAGCCACGATATTTACAGGTCGATCTGTTACCAGAGCATGTGGTGGTGAAGCTCTATCACAAATACCACGCGATCAAATCTGGCTCCCTGAAACCCAGTTGCACTTGTGGCAAACACTGAGTTCTCTCATGAGAGAACTGAAAAATGGTAGTCAGGTGCATTCACTCAATTCTCTCATGAGAGATTTTAACGGCGTTCGGCATTTAGCACCTAAACGGGTATCTCTGCATAACGGGTTTTTCGCTTCCATGGGTGACAATAGGTGTAAACAGAGGAGGAATAACCTGATGACTCAAGCTTATCCATCGACAGCTCTTTACCTTGGAGCTTCTTTGTTGGTTTCTGTGGCTTCAGCAAATGTGTTCCTCGTGAAACCCGGCATCGAGCCAACCCTATTTATCGTTGCTGTGTTTGTTCTTGTGTGCCTGGCCTTGCCCAGGCGTTTTTTTAATGCGAATGGCCGAAAGGCTGTAGTCCTTGCTGGGATTGCAGCTGCGCTTCTGTGCCATGCCCTACTTAGATTGATATGACCGATTGGAGAACCCAAATGACGGAAAGTGCCGGTGAGAAAATAGAGCTAGACAAAAGCCTTGTGACCGACCTATTGCAAGCATCGAACGCAGAACTCCGAAGGCAGCGGCGCGACCGCTACATGGGGTTTGGATTCAAAGCTCTACTCTTTGTGGGCTTTTTTATTGCCGCTTACTTCGTCGGTGGTGCCAACATGGGCTTCGGCAAAGGCGACAGAAATAAGCCCCACGTTGCCTTTGTGGAGGTCTACGGGCCAATTATGAGTGGTCAGCTGGCAGATGCTGACAGACTAATACCTGCTCTCCACGAAGCATTCCACTCTCCCCTCTCCAAAGCTATTGCGATCCGAATCAATTCTCCTGGCGGCTCACCGGTTCACGCAGGCCGGATGTATAGCGAGATTAACAAGCTGAAAGAACAGTTTCCGGACAAACCGGTATACGCGGTTATCGAAGACCTTGGGGCGTCAGCCGCCTACTACATAGCCTCAGCCGCCGACAACATTTATGTGGATCAAGCTTCTATGGTCGGTTCTATTGGTGTGATCACCTCCAGCTTTGGCTTTGACCAGATCATGAACAAGGTTGGTGTTGAGCGCCGAGTACTGACTGCTGGCAGTAACAAGGGCCTTATGGACCCCTATTTACCTCTGGACCCCAAGATAGAGGGGTATTGGAAGAATATGCTCGGTGAGATCCATGAGCAGTTCATTGAAGCCGTAAAAGCTGGCCGTGGAGATCGTTTACAGGCCGAAACCCCAGAGTTGTTCTCTGGTTTGGTATGGACGGGAGCCAAAAGTGTAGAACTCGGCCTGGCTGATCAGCTTGGAAGCCTACCAACCGTGTCCCGAGACACGATTGGCGAGGTAAATAATGTGAATTACACGCCTCCTCCCAATTTGTTCAAGCATTTATCCAATCAATCTAATGCCCTAATCCAGGCCTGGAAGGTTGAGGCTGCAACACCTGCCCTATTTTAACGATTCTCTCATGAGAGAACTGTGGAGATTACAATGAAGCAATACCTACAAAAAGCTATGAATATCAAAACCGCAATCGCCATTTCTGTGCTGGCACTTGCGGTAGCCATTTTGGCAGTTTACATGTCCATCAATAACGCTGCCCAGATTGGTGATGCCACCACTCCAGTTACCATCCAGCAACTGGTCGATGCTGACAAGAAGGCTTTTGATGCCTATGTGAAAGATCAGATCGATGGTTATGTCGCTGCTCAAAAGCAAAAGAAGATCGACCGCAAGTATGACGCCTACAGTGATGCCCTGGAGCGAACTCGGACTGGGAAGCACATCTACGGTGAAGAGGATGCCAGGTTCACATTGGTAGAGTTTTCCGACTTAGAGTGTCCGTTCTGTAAACGCTTCCATTCAGTTCCCAAAGAGGTAGTCGATGCTTCCAGCGGTCGGGTAAATTGGGAGTGGAAGCATTTACCGCTCCCTTCACACAACCCTGTTGCATCTGTCGAAGCTCAAGCTTCTGAGTGTGTAGCCGAGATAAAGGGCAATCGTGCTTTCTGGGTATACATCCACCAAGTATTTGATGAAACAAAAGGCAACGGCCAAGGAGCCGGGGATCTCATTAATCTCGCTTCAAATATTGGGGTTGATCCTGAGGAGTTTGCTGACTGCATGAAAGAGGGTCGTCACAGCGAAAAGATCGCCAAGGATCTCCAGCTGGCCACTCAGATGAATGTCAATTCAACCCCCGTTACCTTTGTCATCGATAACCATACGGGCAAGCAGGTTATGTTGAGAGGCATGAGAAAGCCTGAGTCGATAGCGACTACAATCCAGCGGTTGCTGAAAGAGCAACAGCTTGAGAAAGATCTTGCGGCGATGAAGGAGTAAGTATGTTTAAGCGTAACAGAGGGAATCAAGAAGCGCCTGCAAGACAGCAGGCCCCTCGAGCTGATATGCCTGTGTCGATACATCATGTGCTCCAGGTCAGGAAAGCCTGGCTTGGTGGCATGTTTTTATTAGGTTTTGTCACGCAATATCTTTTGGCTATATACGCCCCGGAAGTATGGAATTACATTTATACGGTTCTGAAGAACTTTGTAACGTAAGTACATTTTCTCTCATGAGAGAAAACCAAGAATCAAATAATTAGAAAGGGGTGTTAGTGAAAAAGCAGGAGTGGATGAGATGCGGCAAGGAGGCCGGTATAGAGTCATTTTCAAAAGAGCAGCGGTTGCAATGGTGTCGAGAATATCTGGATTCCGACAAGCACCACGAAGAAACACCCACAACGTATTACGGAGAGCATGACCCGTTTGATGTTCCGATCTCTCTGTGCGCGAATTGTGAGACTTCAGCCCAGAAGGTTTGGAAGCCAAAGGAAGGCAAGCCTGCTTGGAGGGTAGTTTGTGGGTGTGGCGCTTCTGGGGATGTAACACCATATCCCAGAAAGGCTGCATTTCGCTGGAATAAGTCATCAAAGAGCCTGCCGGTTTGCTATACCGAATCGCCGCTATTTGGTCTTAGGGGTTTGACAAGGGCTGATGCGTTGCATCGGCTCCAGCTCATATATAACGATCTGACCCTCAAGATTGAGATAGCAACCTTGAGGCAGGGGGTGGGCGAGCATGTGGCAAAAGGGTATATCGCTAGGCTAATCGCATACGTTGATTGGGTTCAGTACCTGGAGGACATCATTAAGGACCGATCTCGAAATGGGGTAGGGCGTCCAGAAAAAGAAAAATCAAAAACCGTTGCATAGTATCAAATATTGATACTATAATCTCATAAGCTTTAAGACAGGTCAGTCTGCTACAAATCTTTTGGGAGAAAAATAATGGCGGGAAAGGTATTTGCGGTAGCAAACGAAAAGGGTGGGGTAGGCAAGACAACCACATCGGTACAGCTAGGACATGAGTTGGCTGATCGTGGGAACCTTGTCTGCATAATTGATAATGACCCTTCTTATGATGCGACCACAGCAATGTTTGGGGATGATGTCCCTGTAGAGATCTCGGCAGGCACTAAGCCTGAAGGTATCGCCAACGCGATCAAGCTCTATGATAAGGACAGCCAGTTCAATCCGGTTGAAGTGAAAAAGAACCTCTATGTGATGGGGTCAACAGACTCGCTTTCCACATTAAAGAATGCCGAGCTGGACCCTGCTTACGACTTCCTTGATTCCATTGAGATGATGTTGGAAAAGTTTGACTACATCATCATCGACTGCGCTCCATCCTTTGGCATGTTGTTCACAGCCGCAATGATCGCCGCATCAGCTGAAGATACCGGTGGTGGAGTGCTTATCCCCATGGTTCCTGACGATCTTTCATTCAAAGCTGCAAAGAAAGTGGCTAACCGTATTGGGCAAATGAATAAGCGTCTTCGGTTAGGCATCAAGATCCTTGGTGTGCTGGCAAACAAAGTCGTAAACAACCCCATGCCACAGTCAGTGAAGTGGTATCTAAACCAAACCGAAGAGATGTTTGAGGGTGCAGTTTTTAAATCCCAAATAAACCAAACAGTGAAGATCTCAGATGCAGTATCTCTGCAAAAAAAGGTAGCTGATTATGCGAAGAAAGATTCTAAGCCAGCAAAGCAAATCGCCGCCTTAGCAGATGAAGTCTGCGATCGTCTGAAATCAAATGACATGATGGACGTGACCGAACGAATCATCGAACGATTGAATGCGGAGAAAAAGGAAAAACTAAATCAGGAAGGGGAGGCCCAGCGTGTTTAATAAGGCAAAAGCAGCTAAAGACAAAGATGCCGGGAAAAAGTCTCATGGCGAAACAGGGGCTGGGGCAGATAGCGATGTAGCCGTTGCAGAACCTCCTGAGAAAAAAGATCGACCTGTAGCAAGCATGGAAGACCTGTTACTGGGCGGCGTAGAAAATAGTGCAGGTGAAATGCTTGAAGTCCCACCAGAGGATCAGGTGCTCAAGCTTCGCTCTGAATTCTTTTACGCTGATGACCAGGTTCGCAAGACATTTGACGAGCATGAAATTGAAGAAATGGCTGCGTCACTTAAAGCTAACGGTCAAATTCAACCGATCGTTGTACATCCTGCTGATGAGAATGGTCGTCACAAGATTGATAAAGGCGAGTGCCGTTGGAGAGCCTCTAACTTAATTGAAGGATTCATCCTTAAGGCAATCATTGACCCTGAAGCACCTAATCGGAGCAAAAAGAAACGGATCATTACTCAGTTTGTCGAGAATGACCAGAGGAATGATCTACCACCAAAAGACCAAGCGGACGCTCTAAAAGAGCTTGTTGATGACGGCATGACAATGGAAGAAATTGCCTTGGAAATCGGATGGCTCATCAAAGGGTCGAAAAAACCAAACATCAACAAGGTAAGCCGAACGCTGAGCATCTTAAAACTGCCTGAAGAAGGTCAGCAGCTAGTCAAGGATGGGGTAATTAAGGATCTCATTACTCTTGAGTTTCTGCGGAAGATTTTCGAGATCAGCGCCGACAAATTTTCTGTTGTGTGCGACCTGGCTAGAGAAGAAGGTGGCCTTACACGAAAACGTGCCGAGCAAGAATACAAGCGCTGCAAAAGCAACGAAGAAGGCGGGGCGGCTACATCTCCAAAAACTCCGGCCAAAAAGCCAGCAAAAGGGAGCGAATCTTCTACCCAGCAGCCTGGTTCAGAACAGCAAACCGAATCCACATCAACAGGTTCTTCGAGCACCCCAACTATTCGTGTTGAGTGGCGTGGAATGCAAACAGGTGTGCTTGTCTTGGATGATTTACCAGACACCGAGGGTGAGGGCTACATGATTATGGATAGTGGTGACAAGATTCTCGTAGAGCTCAGCGAGGTCGTCATCAAAGAAATTGAGCTGAAGTAATGCCGGGCGGATGAGTAAGGACGTTGGCAGCTTACAGCAAAGGATAGAGGAGCTAGAGGCCCAGATTACTGGTGCAGCTAAGGCTCCAACCGCAATGGAAACTGATGCTCTTCTCGAGATTGCAACAGCAGATATCGAAGGGCGCCAGCCGCTTCCTTGGGCTACTGAGTATATGGCCTATATAAAATCGTGCGGTCCTAATTATTATTTTTGATGATTGGAATACTTATTAACGTCAAAAGGAAGTAAAACATGAAGGGGTTTATTTTAACATTGTTCGTATCTACATCTGGAGCCAATATTCAAACCGTCCCAATCGATACTTATCCGCTAGAATCTGCCTGCCATGAAATTGCTGAGCAACTCAAGCCAGATTACATAAAGGCAATTGAAAAAATATCAAAGGAACGATCCTCAAATGGGTATTCGAGGGTAGTGCAAGTTGATCATACTTGTTCAGAAGTAAGCTTCAATCTCCCAAAGGGCGCAGGTTAATAGGAATACTATTAAAGACAAGGTACCCAGAGCATGGTTTTGGATATAACTATTTATGAGTGAGCTCAGTGCTGATGCAAGGCGCAAGTTTTCCATCATAGCGGCAATAATAAACAGCAATACCCCAACCCTTGAGGATATCTCAAAAGCAACACAAATACCCGAATCAACTCTGAAAAGACAGATCGCCCAGATCCGAACAGACCTCGGAATGGATATACGGTTCACGGCAGATAGCCACAGCAAAGGTAGAACTGGCCACTACCATATTTTTTCATGGGGCATCTTGGATCGTACAGAGTTTTTGCTCCGGCACGGGTCAATCCTGGAGAAATAGCATGGACTATTTAGTGTCAGAAGATCCTGTTGAAGCTGAAGAGAAGATCAGATGCGGTAGTCTGTCGCATGCTCAAATCGCAGATACTCTGACATTCCTGAGGCAACAGGGATATAAGCCAGACAGGCTCAAGCAAATTGCTGATGTGAAGGATTATACGGTACGCCAGTACTATGCGATATCGAAGAAACTTGTGCCACCGGTAAAGGAACTGTTGCATAAAGGGCGAATCACTTTCTCCCATGCTAGATCTATTGCCGGGCAACCAGAGCATGAACAAGAAGAGATTGCTCGCAAGACTATTATGTCAGGCATGAGCGTTTCCAAGATGCGAGACAAGATTGGTGGAAACGAAAAGCTTTGTGACGATGAAACATTGAAGTATTACGGGCGGCTGAGAGATGCGATAGCAATTCAAACTGGCTTTGTGCTTGAAATTACACCTGACAGGAACAACAAGCATGCAGGAACTATGTCAATCAGATACACAGACCTCCGTGATTTCGATGCGATCTGCGACAGACTCAAAGTTGACCTCTCTGAATTCTGAGGTGGGGGTGGCGGTGGCCAGAACTATTGTGCCAGGCAGGGCTCCAAATCAGAGCCCGGCAATTGGATATCGGAGCCGAATGTACCCAGTTCGATTCAACGGAAGGGTACCTCGCAGCGTGAAAATGCTGAGGGCCATACGATCACCTTATATACCGGGTGACTCTTCCCCGACGATCGTTCCCAAAGGGGTTGTCTGCGACTGCTGGGTAAACTCGAACGGTGATGTCTTTGCATTGTTGAAAACAGCCAGGGAAATTGAGCTTCATCCAGATGATTTTGAAGTTATCACATATCACGAAAAAATTTAGTTTTAAGGGCTTGCATATCTGGAAGCCGTGAGAAAATCGAAGTGTGAAGGAAAGGAATTTAGCCATGAAGACATTTTCAGAGTTTTGCGCAGAGTCATTCCTGTGTCGATGGGACAAAGCACTGCTTAACATCGTGCTCTTGTTCATTGTCGCACTTGGCTTCGTGAATGCGGGTAAGCACTTTGGTGTTCTGATGGGAGCAGCAGACCCTGTTCAGGATTTTGGTACCGCATTTGTCGTTGTCCTCTTGACGCTCGGTATTGGAGCGCAACACAAGACAAAAGCCAACACAGAGGGTACAGCTCACGATTGTTGAGTTCTTGGCTTAGTCATTTGATGGAAGAAGTGAGAAGGAGATTTTATATATGCTAATCCTAACTCGGCGTATTGGAGAGACGCTAATGATCGGAGATGAGGTTACTGTCACCGTCTTGGGAGTCAAAGGAAACCAGGTTCGTATTGGCGTTAATGCGCCAAAAGAAGTGGCTGTTCACCGCGATGAAATATACCGTCGTATTCATGGATACATGCGGCCCAGCCCTTCACAGTCGGTTCAGTATGACCGCGCAGAAAATGATTTCCCTGATGACGGAGAGCACTCAGGGACAATCAGCAACATTGTTCACAATCGAGGTTTTGGGTTCATCTACATGCCAGGTGGTGAGGGGAATATTTTCTTTCATGCTTCTGATATGGCTGATGGTGAATTTGATGTTGCGCGGGAAGGTGACGAATTGACCTTCGATATCGAAGAGGGCGATCGCGGGCCGGTGGCAAAGAATGTCCAATTGGTAGCCTGAATTGACTTTTCTTTTAGTCCCGGTTAGGTTGGCACCTTGGCTTAGCAGCCAGCGCCAGCCCGTGGCGTAAACAGTCATCCCAATTGGATTATCATGTTTCCCTATTTAGTGGAGGAAATGACGGGCTTACCACTATTTGAGGCGAAATATGACCGATTCAATTGATCATCTAAAGGCAATTGCCCGTTCCTTCTCTAACGCTTCCAGCGATACTGGGTATAGCTACAGCCAGATTCTCGAATTGTGCGCAAAGGCCGTCGCAGGTTCCGAATCATGGAATCACTTTAAAGCTGATCCTCCAGGTAAAATTAAGCCTGACCTAACGATCCCAGTACTTCTTGAGCGCTTGGATAATGCTTTCACGGTTGCGCCAGTTGAAACCAAACACTTTGGCCACTGGTTCCATACTGCATATGAAAGATGGATTATCGGAGCCGAGCTGATAAGCATACTCCTGGGGGAGCATAAAAGAGGCTGTTCGGCTTTAATGGTCTGCTTAAAGGCTTGCCCTGATTTAGCTGAGCTGGGCCTACCGGTAACCATCCTTGATGGCGAGCAGGTCTCGATAATTAATAGCCCTGACATTCCGGCATTCGATAAAGCCAGGATGATTATCAGTGGCTGGTATTACGAAAATTCTCTTAGGCCAGGAAAGAGCGAGCACAGAGATGCCTGGTATCAATATTCAGTCTTGGCAGAGGAACGCGGACACTCTCCAGAAGCGGTGAGTTTGTATCGATCGATATGTCGAGAGTCTTTCAATCATGGCTGGAGTCTTCAATCCATGATCGCGCTTGGGCTCCTTGGATCTAACCCTAGTGCAAAGCTATTGCAACTGGACTCTACCCAGCTGATAGATGACCTTAATCAATTATGGCAGTATGAAGAGCCAGAGGCCTTTAGCCCATAGAGAGATCAACTGTGACGGAACAAATGAAATTGAAAGCACCATACCGGGCAGTCAACTTCCTGCATATTTATGCATATTGTTTGCTGATATTGGCCACGGTATTGAATTTTCTTGGCCTGAATGCTGATAACGCCCTACCAGTCGTAGTTTGTCTCGGGCTGGCTGCCGGTGTAGGTATCAATATCATTGATGAAGAAGATGCCGCTTTCTCCACGAAATACTATTCGATCAAAGAAGCGATGTGGCTTGCTGTGATTGCCCCCTTTGAGATCAGGAAGCTGAAACTAAGGAAATAGAGAATAGGGTACTGCATAGGCCCACAGCGGGCCTATGCGCAAATGGAGGCACTGATTCCTTCTGCTTCTGAATCCAGTGGATCACCAATCATAAAACCGGTGGAAAGGCTGTTTACGCGATAGCCGTATACGATCTGAGCCACCAATAGACGCCTCATTCTGAGCTTTTCATTGAAAGGTAACGATACCTGGCCTTTCACCCCATCCATGTAACAGATTTTAAGCTCCAGCTTCTCTTTTGCCTCTGGCTTATCGAATGCTCCCCATGATCTTATAGCTGCTTCAGCAGACATTAGGCAGGCCTGGGTAGAGGAGTGATCGGCACGAAATGACATGGAGAACGCATACTGAGGCTTGCAGCCGACACGACGGATAGTGATATCCCTTACTGGATATTCGTTTTTCAAATCGATCCCTTTCATGCCACACCTTCCGTTAAACCAAATGCGTTTACACTGCCAATAATCCAGCTAAAGAATTTATGCCTTAGCTGGCTGAGCTGTTCCTTGAGAACTGAAATGCGCCGAGAAGCTTTTAACCGGCCCAGGAAGCCTTTAGCCTGGTGGGCGTTTATCTCAGACTCAACGGCGCACAATTGCTGATGAAGCCTGCCAGCTTGCTTGATAAGAGGTACCCGTACAGCATCCTTGCATACCTTTTGAGTGGCCACTTTGAATAGAGCAAAAATGGTGGTCGCGCTTTCGGTTGGGCTAAACATGTTCTTTCCCTTGAAGAGTTGATAACTATGAATAAGCTATCATCAATTCTCTAATTGCAAGCTTGAACAATTCTTCTATTTGGGTAGCTGCAACATCTCTTCTGATTCGAGATCCCAGATGAAGCTTTCCAGGTCACTTTCAGAAAGAACAATATCAAGCTTCTCTTTGAATTCATCACTCGGTTCGATAGGGCTAATATAAACAGCGGTTGGCTTCCCTTCGATATCGGTAAGCAACATGGAAGCAATGACATCAGTGGATGCCAGGTTGTAGCGAAGACCTTTAATAAAGCTACGCTTGCCACTGGTTGCTCTCTCTGTGAGCTCCATGTCATCGATAGACTCAACTGGCAGCCAGTTACTATCGGTAAGCATGAATGAGATAGAGTCGATCTGAGGGTTGCCCGAAGCACTCAAGAAAAAAGTACAGATAGTAAGCAGATGAGTAGATTCGTTTTGTTCAAAAAGTGAAAGTTCTACTGGGAAATTCTTATAGATCCGCCTGTATACGTCTTTACCCATATAGAATGGAGCTTCAGGTAGATGCTTAACCTTCAGCTTATAACCGAACCTGGCTTCCTCAATCTCTTTTACAGCACCGATCAAGACACCTACTGGCTGCTTATTGCCCTGAGGCCTCATGCTCATCATGTGCTTTTTGATTCGATGGCCATGCTCATCCTTTTTATCCAGGTTGAAGTTTTCAGGGATAAGAACGGTGTCGGATAGCGGCGAATTTTTGGCAACCTTATTAGCGATCGCTTCAAGCAGATACTTTCTAACGACAAACCAATTTCGCTTACCTTCCATGCGAGGGTACCACTTGTTCAAACCCGCATCTTCATAGAGGTAGTGGAGAAGAGATCGTAATGAAAGTTTTGCCGGGTCAGATTTAACGGTATTCTTTTCACTGCTTTCGCCCTGAGGGGCAGCTCGTGTTGTATTGTTCTTGGTAAGCGCGAAGTCGAGCTTGAGTTTAGTAATCCCGGTACTGTGGTCTTCTTGGATAGCCTTGTTGTCAAGGTCTCCACGGCCCGACAGCTCCGAAGGGATTTCATAGGACTCGCAATCTGGATGGTGATCTCCACCACTGTTCGGCATTCGCTTGATGATATAGGTGTCGCCTACATGGGCGATATACATTGGAACACCCGTAGGAAGACACATGCAAAGAGGTTTGACTTTCCCCTTGTAAGCAGACATTAGCTGCTGAGTGAAATCGAAGTCATCTCTGCTAACAGTATTTTCGCCAATCTTGTACATGGTTCGGCCCTCTACTAACCGGTTTTATATAGTGGCTCGACATGTTCACAAGATTGACTCTCGTTCAGATCGAGGCCTTTTAAGAGCGTTTTAAATTCTGAGGAGGCTTTATTTAGCTGGGGGTGGTCTTCGGTCAGAGCTGCCAGGCAAGAAGATATTACAACCATCGCTTCAGCCGGTGTTGCTCGAGTGCTTGCTTCCTCAAGCATGATCTGCAAGTCATCGCAAAATGCGAGTAAGCGATCATGTCCGGCCTTGCTGACCGATATCATTTCATCTTTGGCATCCCTTGCCCCTGCTACCTCAGATCCAACATCGAGGTGACGGCAGGATTCGATGTCACTCATTGCAGATTTTGGGGGGAGCAATAGTTGTGTTACGGATCACCAGGTCTTGAGTTGAAGGTTCCGTTCCATCGCACTTGCTCTTCCAGGCGGCTATGTAGTCCTGGCGGGTATAAGCTGGTGTAGAACAATCGGCTCGCAGCGTTTCAGGGATATTGTCCCGACCTTCGCGAGCGACAAAATCCCAGTCTTTGGAATCCATTGCTCCGTGCCCACAAAAGCGTTCCCAGCGGCCCATCTCATATACTGAATAGGACTTGATTGAAGTGGCTCGTTGAATCACTTCAGCCGGGTTGGCTGAAATTGATGGCTCTGGCGGTGTATCCTGGAGAGTACCAACATTTCTGTCTGCCAAGACATGGCGGTACCCTCGCTCAGAGTAGGCTGCGCCACGACGCGATTTATTGTTCCAGGTGACAGTTTCATCCTTGCTGGTGGTGTTGGTTTTTGCAACGTCTATGGGCTCTTCTACCACAACGACATCGTTGCTGGCGCATGCAGCAAGTATTGCTGTAATGCTTGCTGTTAGAATCAGGCGTTTCAGTATCATTTCGTTACCCTCTGAGGTTTACGCAGATCTATGTCAAGCTGCATTCTAAACAACCTCACCCAAAAACCTGTCTCGCAAATAGCCCCTTTAAGGTAGTTTCTGCAAAACAGGAATTCCGAGCACCTGTGGCACTATATCCCTGAAATCCAAAATCAGGTTGAATAGGGGATGGGCACTTGCTCGCACGTATTAAGTCATTACTTTGGGGCGACGATGCCTCAAGCAGCAAAAATCCAGATCCTGAGGTCATTTTTGCCGATGAAATGACCAGATATCCTCCTTTTGCAAAAGGGTTCCCGGTCGCACCGGTCACGGTGCTGCTCAATGGTCAGAAGGATTTGGTATCTCAAATTAGGTCAACTCTTAGGTTCAATGCGGAGGAGTTTGACCACCTTGTATTGCCGGTAATCGAGCAATATGCAGCATTCGTTCATCTACTTCCCGCCTCAGAAGCCCATCACCACAGAGGATCTGGAGGTCTTTTCCGTCATGGTTTAGAAGTTGGTCGGTATGCGGCCCAAATGGCTGAAGCCTATCAGTTCTGTGTTGGCGATACCCCTCAAGAGAAACGGAAAAAAGAGCCCCGGTGGCAGCTCGCAGCTTTCTTCGGAGGACTGCTGCATGACCTTGGCAAGCCCTTTTACGATGTCAATGTGGTGGATAGTTCGGGTACCAAGATTTGGAACCCTCAAGAAGAGTCTCTGCTGGTATGGGCAGAATCAAATGAAATTGATCGGTATTTCATTCGGTGGAGGGACAAAAGAAAGACCAGGCATAAAGCCTTTTCACCATTCGGCCTGGGAAATGTACTAACGGTACAGTCCCGCACATACCTCAATGAAGCAGATCCAGACATCATGGCTGCGCTAATCGAAGCTGTGCAGGGAATGATTTCAACGCATGAACTCACGGAGATCGTGATTAAGGCAGATAGCGCCAGCGTGAAACAGGACATGAAATCCTCAAAGGATTTGCCAGAAGAGAGTGCCTATGGTGTGCCGGTGGAGACGTATATCTTCAATGCTATACGGAGAATGGTTTCCACCAAGAAAGTAAACGAGGAAGGCGCTGTGATCTGGAACACCGATAAGGGTGTTTTTGTATGTTGGAAACAAGTGATGCCTGACGTTAACAGCATTCTCGATCAGGACCGCGTGGCAGGTGTGCCAAGGAACCCAGAAACGCTGGTGGACATATTAACTGAGCGCGGTTACATCATGCCTTACCACAGGACTCCAGAAGCAAGGCCTGAACGCTACTGGAAGATATACCCTGAGATCCTTGGGGGAGTCCCTCAAGAGTGCGTCAAGATTGATGATCCTGGCCGTATCTTCAGTACTGAGCCACCGGTACCAGTCAAGGTTACTTTTGAGCCTGTACCTAAAGCTGAAACTCCCACAGTAGAGAGTCCGGAAATTCAGGCTCAGCCATCAGAGGAATCAAGCTCACAGCCGCGTGAAGATATTCCTGTTTCTTCGGATGAGCTCCCTCCTCAGCTAGAACTCAATGAGGTGCCGGTACCAGATGAATACTATTCCATGGAACCGAGCCAGCACCCAATGGCAGAAGAACAGAACAAGAAGCCTGCTGGTAATACAGCTATTCACGATGGGGCAGGGGAGCCGATCGACAAGAACGACCGGCCAAAAGGTTCAAAGGTAGATGCTCGTAACAGTGCCAAGCCCCCATCACCAGAAAAGAGGGCTGTTGAACCGCCACCTTCACCTGTATATGCAGAGGAGGAGGTCGAAGCACCCAAGAGGGGAGAAGGTGAAGCATGGGATTTGATAGAAAAGGCGATTCAGCAAGTCAGGGCTGGCAAGAAGGCTATCGAAAGACTCCATGGGGGTGAATACGGAATCCCTTTTCCCTCGGGAGCCAAGTTTCTTGGTACACCTAAAGAAGTAATGACGACACTTAGTTGTGGCGGCCTCCTAAGGGAAGACACCATTACGAATAATAAAACAACAACCATATCCGGGAAGAAGTATCTGGTTGTAGAGCCTGTCGCGTATCCGTATATCAAGCATCATCTGTCAGCAGGGCTCGTGAACACTGAACAAACCGAAAAGACAAAGCTGCCTACTCCAGCTGAAGTTGCGGATGAACTGATAAAACAAGCAGGTCAAGGATTTGGAAAATACATCCATGGGGATGTGGCAGTAAGTGAAGAGGGTGGATCTACCATTTACACGCTTTCAGATAAGTGCATCAAATTGATTATCGAAGAGACCGGCCTTGATAAAAGCACTATGCCGCTGGTGTTCTCAAAGAATCAAAATTTGAGGCATGAGCCTAAAAACAAACAAGTGATCATTAGAGCATAGAAATGGCTATTAAATACGACTCAATGGCCTACGAGAATCCTTGGAGGCCAAATTACGAAGGTCAAGCTGCATCAGCCTGGATTATGGCTGGCACTGTGGCTTTGGGGGTGAATCAACTCACACACATGCCTCCTGAACCATTCTATTGGATGGGAGGTATATGTTTAACGATGGCGCTAAGCAGGCTTCCGCAAGCAGTAAGGCTCGCTAATTTACAGCGTCATCTCAGGGGCCGACCATTAGAGTTTATTAAAATCGATAAGCTCAAAAAATACATGGGCAAAAAGAATGATGCGATATGGTTGGGTAAGGGATTCAACTGGGAAAACCGTCATGCTCAGCGAGCGTTTGAAATCCTCAAGCGTGACTGGTCCGAAATCGTAGACAACACAGTTGATAAGGCTGAGTCCGCAGATATTGGGCAGACATGGATACATGGTCTTGAGCCAAAAGAAACCGATATCAGGCAGGCTCTTAGTCATTCAGAAGGACAGAACCTGATCGTGGGAACCACTGGCTCGGGTAAAACTCGCATGTTTGACATTCTAATCAGTCAAGCAATCGCCAGAAATGAGGCCGTAATTATAATCGACCCTAAGGGCGATAAAGAGCTTGCTGAAAATGCCAAACGAGCCTGTGCTGCGATCGGACAACCAGAGAGGTTTGTTAATTTCCATCCAGCTTTCCCGGAAGACTGTGCCAGGATTGATCCATTAAGAAACTTCACTCGAGTAACCGAAATTGCTAGTCGTCTCGCCGCATTGATACCGAGTGAGGCAGGTGCAGATCCGTTTAAATCATTTGGGTGGCAAGCGTTAAATAATATAAGCCAAGCTCTAGTGATGGCATACGAGCGGCCTAATCTTGTGTTGCTAAAGCGTTTCCTTGAGACGGGCGTAGAGCAGATACTGGTAAAAGCCTGTGTTGCATATGCAGAAAGAAACATTGATGGGGGTGGAGAAATTGCTGAGCGGTATCTAGCTGATGCTGGAAATACCGATGAGAAACAAGCCCGTGCAATGATGCAAATGTACAAAGAGGAAATTCAGCCAGTAGCACCAAGCTCAGAGTTGGAAGGCCTCCTATCGATGAAGGCTCATGATAAAACGCACTTTTCCAAAATGGTTGCCAACCTGTTACCAATCATGAACATGTTGACCGCTGGCGACCTGGGGGATTTGTTGAGCCCGAACTACGAGGATGTTAATGATCCTCGCATCATTACCGATAACAAGAAGATCATTGATAATGCTCAGGTGGCATATCTTGGCCTGGATTCACTGACAGATAGTACTGTTGGAAGTGCCATTGGCTCTATGTTCCTTTCTGACCTGGTTGCAGTAGCTGGTGATAGATATAACTTTGGTGTCGATAACCGCCCAGTAAATATTTTTGTGGATGAGGCTGCTGAAGTTATTAATGAGCCAACCATTCAATTACTCAACAAAGGTCGTGGCGCAAAAATGAAGCTGTTTGTAGCCACTCAAACAATTGCGGATTTTGAAACAAGACTGGGAAGTAAAGAAAAGGCAAGGCAGGTTCTCGGGAATATCAACAACCTATATTCCTTGAGAGTGATAGACAAAGATACGCAGGAGTTTGTAACAGATAACTTGCCGAAAACCAGACTAAAACACGTTATGAGAACTCAAGGCATGAGCTCTCAAAGTGAATCTCCATTGATGTTTTCTGCTAATACTGGCGAGCGTCTTATGGAGGAAGAAGGTGATCTGTTCCCTCCGCAGCTCTTAGGTATGCTCCCAAATCTTGAATTCGTAGCAAAGATTTCAGGTGGAGTAATTATTAAAGGCAGACTGCCTATTCTTACCGGCTGACAACTAAATACATGAAAAGAAATTGGTCAATAATCGTGAAGAAGACATATTTCGCTGATATGAGCATTACAGGGTCCACTGAGATGAAATGTGCAATACCAACAAAAAATGATATTTGCCAATCAGATGTTGCTTTGGAGGAAGCATACGATCATCTGGTTGTGGAATGGATCGGTGTAGATGATTTTATTCTTACATTGAGTGAGAGATACACCCAAGCAACTTTATTCAATGGTGAATCGGTAGTTTTTGAAGTGTTACGAGCAGGCTTATATGCATATTCAAAAACATTGGAAGATGACCAAAAGCATTTTCCACCTAACCAAAGGCTCAAGCTTTTTATCAGTGCCTGTATTGCAACAGCGAAAGCTATTGGTGATATCAAGGTTATTGATGCTGATAAGGGGGAGTGCTGGACTGCTACCAGTGAAGAGTCGCTATATGAATGGGGCTCTAATAGGGACAAGCTGACTATTGAGGAGAACAAGTCGATTCCAGAAGACTTTGCTTCTGACTTATATAAAAAAGTTATTCCCAAAAACTTCAGACAAGCAATGAGGAGATTCCAGCATGAAGCAGCCATTATGGTTGGTCCTGTGGGTCATTGCGCTTGAGGCTATTATAGTTCTTGTCCTTATCCCTGGTGATTGGACGGCACGGGTCATTGAAGAAGAGTCTCAGCTACTTGAGATACGACTTGGGCAAGAAGAGCATAGATGGGTACATGATCGAGCCCGACTCTGGTTTAACACCACACTTATTGAAACTGGATACTACAATGCCGCCCGGAATCATCTGATACCGACCGAGGAACAGAGAGATAACAGCACCGGCATGGAGAACATGGGGGGTGGATGGTTTAAGTGGGCTGAGAGTCGGCTTCAAGCTGTAGCCAATGCGTACTACCATATTCTCGCCAGATTCGCACTTTTATTAACTTGGTTTCCTTACTTCTTGATTCTCCTGGTGCCTGCTGTGTTTGACGGCATAACAACTTGGCGGATTAAGCGAACGAACTTTGCTTATTCATCTCCATTGCTACATCAATACTCAACACAGGGTATAGGGTACATCATAGTCTTTTTGGTAGCGCTGTTCTTGGCTCCCATCGTCCTTGACCCTGTAATCATCCCTGCCGCGATCATGGTGGCCTGCGTTATGGCCGGTCTGATGATAGGAAACTTCCAGAAGCGGATGTAATTCCGCTTCACCTCAGGACTTCAAAATTAATTGCCCGAAACGAGAAAATAACACCTTTTCGGGTATTCCTACAGAAGGGTGATTCGCCCGCACTGCTGCACAATAGCCTCACTGATAATTTAGATGGAGGCTATTGTGCAGCCAATCAAAATCCCAGGCCGGGTAGATGACCCGCCCCATATGCTGCTCTGGAGTGCCGATGAGCTGGCCCCCATGCTGCTGGGCTTGACCTTTGGAATTTTCATTGGCCAGGCCTTGATCTGCACCATTGCAGGCTTCCTTGTTACCTCTGCGTATAGAAAGTTCCGTGACAACAGCCCTGACGGCTATTTCCTCCACATGTTGTACGCAGCAGGTTTTATTCCGCCTAAAGGGCGATCCATGATCAATCCATTTATTAAGAGGCTATTCCCGTGAAGATCGGAGATTTCCTGAATACCCATGAAGGTGCCCTTACCGAAAACAGGTTTAACAGATTCGCAAATGTGGGTCTGGCAGTAGCTGTTCTCGTCCTGCTGTACATGGTTAACAGCAAGGACCAGATTGTTGTTATCCAGCCTACTGCTTTGGCATCTGAGGCTTGGATTTCCAAGGGGGCGGCGTCCCAGTCATACAAAGAAGCGTGGGGATTTCACCTTGCTCAGCTCACAGGGAATGTCACTCCAGCAAATGTCGATTTCCTCAAGGAACGGCTGAAGCCTCTGCTTTCACCAGCTATCTATTCAGAAGTTATCGATACTCTCGAAATTCAGGCACAGGATATACGTGATGACCGGATCACGATGAGATTTGAGCCCAGAGTTGTTGAGTACGAGACAACCACTGACAAGGTTTTTGTTTATGGGTATTCGTTCATCAAAGGCTCTACGGGCAACGAAGATCGCAAAGATCGCACCTATGAGTATCGATTAAAGATTGAAAACTACGCTCCGCTCATCGTCGATATCAATACCTATGAAGGAAAACCACGAAGCGAGCAGGTGCTGGCTCAACTGCAAAAGCAAGAAGAAAGACGTTCAGGGGGTAAAAACTAATGTTGAGAATCACTTTGCTTGCGGGATTATTGGCGGTGACTTCACTGTCTCACGCTGAGAATGACATACCAATGATTCCGGTTGTTTCTGCTCAAAAAGCAAAAGCCAACCTTACCCCTCCGCCGCCCAAAAAAGATTCTGGGAAAAAGTCTGCGCCAGCAAAAGCGCATGCCCCAGGAGTAGTTAATCTCGATAAAAGCCACATTACGATGCAGTCAGGTGTAAATGAGATTGTTCAAGTGGCAGTGTCGCACCTCAATCGAATCGTTACTCCTTACGATAACCCAAAGGTTACAACATCTTCTCAAGCAACCACTGAAGTTCGAGATAATGTTGTGTATATCGGCACCACAAACGAATCGCCTCTTACTTTATTTATCACAGAGATGGGCAGTGAGGAGCAAGCATTATCTCTTACCCTGATTCCAAAGAAGATCCCACCTAGAGAGATTTTTCTAAACCTTCCAAAGACTCAGGGCAATGAAATCCGAGTAACAAAGAAGGCAGCGAAGTGGGAGAAAGCCCAACCTTACCTGATAACTATTGAATCTCTCTTAAAGGGGCTTGCCTTAGGTGAGCTACCTAGCGGTTATAGCTTCCTCAAGGTCGCTTCAGGAGTGCTCCCTGTGTGCAGACAGACAGGAATTGAATTCGATTTTAAGGCTGGCCAAACGGTCACAGGTCACAACCTGGTGGTCCATATCGGCGTTGCCAAGAACACTTCTCCTGAGCCGATTGAGTTCGTCGAGGACACTTGCGGTGCTTGGGATGTAGCTGCTGTTGCTGCATATCCAAGGAATGCCCTGGAGCCAGGTGAAATGACTGAAATCTATGTTGCGAAGAAAAAGCACTATCGCAAAGAGATTAAAGTCGATCGCCCATCACTGCTAAGCGGGGGTAAATAAAATGGCTGGAGCCCCAAAGAAAAGACTCCTTGAGCAACTAAAGCTCGATGGATTTTGGGACAACATGAGCCCAAACCAGAGACGTGGTGCAACTGTAGTTTTGGTAGTCAGCGCTATGTTTTTGTTAATCGGTATGATCACTGGTGGTGATGGAGAAGGCAGAACTAAAACCAGGGATACTGTTATACGAAGTGTATTAACCGACACTGATACTCGTTCAATTGGTATTGATGCACTGAATGCCAAAGTCAAGCGCGTTGAATCTGAAAACGGAGATCTCCGAAAGCAGCTTGATCGTGTTACAAGCGAGCTAAAGGAAGTTCGTAGCCGCAGAGGTAACGATCCAGATGTTACGCGACAAATTGGTATTCTCCAAAGCAGACTGGAAAGTCTTACAGCCCTTGCTAAGCAGACGGGATGGGAAGTCGAGGATATTAAGGAAGGTTATTACACCGTTGATGGACAGAGACAAGCGGGTGATCAACCGAAGCAATCAAAGTCAGATCGCAAGTCAAATGTTGCAACAGCCCCAGCTGCTAAAGACAAGCCCAAAAGTACCAACAGAGTCGAAGAGGGACTTGAGCGTGACCCAAGCTACTACTTCAGAACTGCGCCAGTAAGACCAGCAGACCCGGCCCCAGCTGCGGGAGCGCCAAGTCTTCGTAATGGTGCAATACCTGGTGGCGGTCTCCAAATCTTCGTTACAGAAAGTGTTGCGCAAAGCACTGACGATGAAGAGAAGGAGAAAAAGATATTTCTGCCTTCTGGATCAATATTGTCAGGGATTATGCTCAACGGTCTCGACGCTGCTACAGGCAGAGGGGCTCGCAAAGATCCATTTCCTGTATTGGTAAGAATCCAGAAAGAAGCACTTCTGCCAAATGAGTTCACTGCCGACATCAAAGAGTGCCATGTCACATTGGCTGGATATGGAGAGCTGAGTAGTGAACGTGCGTATTTGAGGGGAGAAACTTTCTCCTGCATCACAAATGATGGCGAAGTGATTGAGGAGGAGTTCCCCGCATACGCGGTTGGCGAAGACGGGAAGGCTGGTATTCGTGGCCGTCTGGTTTCAAAAGCTGGTTCCTTGATCGCCAAAACAGCTGTTGCTGGTTTCGCAGCTGGTGTTGCAGAAGCATTTGATACCAGCCCTGTACCTGTAATTCAAACCGACAGTGTTTCTTCTAACAAGGTCTATCAAGACAACTTCTCATCTGAAGCTGCTCGTCACGGTACGTCGAAAGGTGCCAGTGAGGCCATGACTCGTTTGGCAGATTACTACATGGATATGGCTGATCAGATCTTCCCGGTGATTGAAGTAGATGCAGGGAGAACCATCGACATTGTTCTTACGTCAGGTTTCCAGCTCGATATCCGTAAACCTTCAACCAAAAAATCAAAGCCAAAGAAAAAGGCTAAGTAACAGTCGAATTATGCAGGAGATAGGTATGAAGATCTTGTTAGGAATATTACTGCTTACGGTGCTCTCAGGTTGCGCCAGTTTCGGTAACCCTGAATATGGATGTAAGGGTTTGCCTGAAGGTACAAAGTGTATGGCAACCAGAGACATCTATGAGGCTACGGGTGGCGGTCAGTCAATTAAGTCTACTAAAACCGTGAAAAAAGAGAATAACCCGCGTGATCCTGAAGGGGATCAAGGTGAAATTAACGACCAGGCAGAGGTAATGAGTCCACAGGCAATTACTGACCCAGTGATTGATAACTTTGTAACTCCAAATCTGCCTGATCGTCCAGTTCCAGTTCGCACACCTGCAAAGGTCATGAGGATATGGGTAGCTTCTTGGGAAGATGTGAGCAGTGGTGCTCTCATCTCTCCAGGGTATATCTATACCGAAATTGAACCTCGTAGGTGGGTGATCGGGAAACCTGAATCTGCGGCTCGAGCTCAGAGGAAGGTATTCAAGCCGCTGGAAGCCTCCAGCAAACAACCCAAGTAAACCTATGGAGTGATTCCCATGATCGAAGCAATGAAAAACATGAACGCCAAGTCCTTCAGCATGTTGGCCGTAATGGCACTGGTAGCAGTATCTGTTGTAGCGCCAGAGTCGGCAATGGCCGGTACCGGTGGTACTGAATTTGACACTGTTTGGACAACCCTGACTGACTGGATGGAAGGTACCCTCGGTAAAATCGCTGCTGGTGCAATGATTTTGGTAGGTATCATCGCCGGTGTTGCACGTCAGTCTCTGATGGCGTTCGCGGTTGGTATTGGCGGTGGTGTTGGTCTGTATAACGCCCCTACCATCATCGACAACGTAATGACCGCTACTCTGGAGCACGCTCCTGCTGCTACCCAGGCCGTCATCACTTTGAGCAACGGCTTGGGTTCTTAATCCGGTTCGTGGCTGAATTCGCTGCATCATTTCGGTGGTGCAGCGACTTTTAATAAAAGGTGCAAATGAATGAAAAATCTACTTAGGGCTTTAATAATAATCTCAATCTCTGTTGGTGCATATGCTGGTCAAGCTGTTCCTAATGTAGAGAAGTCAACAGAGATCCCACTTGGTTCTCTTAAAGCCGTTCAAGTTAATGGCGAAGTTTTCTTTATGTCCAAAAATGGGCGATATGTGTTTCAAGGCCAGCTGACTGATAGTTGGAGCAAAGTGACACTCGACACGATTGAAGAGATCGAATATTCAACAAAACACATTAATGTAGAGCGATTTGGCCTACCGATTGACAGCATGAATGTCATCACTTTCGGCACCGGGCCAAAAACAGTTTATAGCTTTGTAGATCCTCAATGTGGATTCTGCAAAAAGTTTGTCACTGAAGCACAGACTAGAGCCAGTGAATACACTTTCAAACTAATCGTTGTTCCAGCCCTTGGCAAAGAATCAAACCGGCAATCAAAGTCACTATTCTGTGCCAAAGACAAGTCCAATGCACTTGATGCTTTTATGAATAATGGGCTTGGAAAAATGCCACAGAAAAATAAGTGTGACGCCAAATATTATGATCTAACCCTTACCTTTGCTCAGCTTGTAGGTGTAAACGCGGTTCCATATATGATCGCCCCTGATGGCCGTTATAAAGCTGGTGCAGAAAAAGGCATTTGGAAGTGGATCGAAAATGAAAGCTGATGTTGCTGATGTTAATCCTGAGGTTGATCACGAGGAAATCCCTGTTCGAGAACAGCCAGCGAATAATAGTTTGATTACTAAAACAGTTCTTAAAGGGCTTCTTGGTTCAAGCGGCCAAAAGAAAGACAAAGATATACAAGGTGAGTCTCATGAGTGAGTTTTTTACCCTAAAGAAGCGCCAGCAAGAACGGCTGATCAATGAAGATGTTCGTGCGTCATCACTCTTTCCTGTTCTTGCTTATGATGAGGATGCTTCTCTTTTCCTCTGTGACGACAAGACGTTGGCATTTGGTTTTATATGCTCGCCACTTACTGGTACGGATGAGAAGATCGAGCAGCAGGTAAACTCTCTATTAAATGAGCAGTATCCGCCAAATACGCAAATGCAGGTCATTCTGTACCGATCTCCTGATATTAATAGGGAGATGTACGAAATGATGGGGTTGAGAGATGGCTTCAGGGATTCATTGTTGTCGCAAATTGTGACTGAACGAGCTGCATTTTTGCAGAGCTTCACCAGTGAAAACATGGTTCTGCAATCGGACAAAGGGATCTATGACCTTGGCTACCTTTTTGATCTCAAGTTGATTATCAGTGTTAAGGTTCCGATTTCATCTGAGCAGCCTACTCCAAAAGAATATGATGATATCCGTGTAATTCGTACTAAGGTTCAGACCACATTAGATAATATCAAGCTTCGTCCGACTTCACTCACGGCCAAAGAATGGGTCCGTGTTATGAATACTATGTTCAACTGGGGCGCTCAAAGCGCCTGGCGTGTTGATGCTTGTGATTGGGACCAGACTAAACCACTTTGTGATCAAGTACTCGACTTTGAAAATGGTATCGAAATCTCGAAAGATTTCATCAAGCTTGGCGACCATTATGCCAAGTGCCTAAGTGCCAAGCGTAGGCCGGAAACCATGTACTTCGGTGATGCGGTTGTGAACGCTGGAGACCTATCTGGAGGTCTAGGCGGTGTAAGGTCTCATTACTTGGTATGTACCAATATTCTTTTCCCGGAGACCGATAGCGAAAAGCAAAAGATTGAACGGAAGCGTCAATTTGCTGTAAACCAGGCTAGTGGGCCGTTGGTTAAGTTTGTACCAATTCTTTTGGATAAAAAGGCGGATCTCGACGCTATTTACGATTCCATGCAGGACGGCAAGAAGCCTTTGAAGATGTCTTACCATGTTGTTGTCTTTGGTAAGAGTGAAGAGGAAGTTGAAACTGCTGCAATGACTGCAAGAAACTTCTGGAGAACAAACCGATTTGAAATCATGGTTGATCGGTTTATTCAGATGCCGATCCTAATCAATTGTGTACCGCTGTGCTGTGATGCAGAAGCGGTCAATGACCTTAACCGCCACAAAACGCTGACGGCAAAAGAGGCCGCACCACTGATGCCTATCTTTGGGGAGTGGAAGGGCACCGGTACACCTCATATGAATCTGTTGTCCAGGAATGGCCAGGTGATGACATTCAGCCTCCATGACACCGGTTCAAATATGAATGCTGTGGTTGCTGCTCAGTCTGGTTCCGGTAAGTCCTTCATGACCAATGAAATGATTTCAAGCTATATGAGTGAAGGTGCTCAGGTTTGGGTTATTGATGTTGGTAGGTCATATGAAAAGTTGTGCGAAACCTACAATGGCGATTTCCTGCATTTCGGATCATCTTCTCAAGCCTGTCTTAATCCTTTCCCTCTGGTTGTGAGCCTTGATGGCACAGCAGAGACACGCGCACCTGATGCTGATTACAATCCTGATGATGACGACGACGATGGCGAAGAAGATGCTTTGGTTGGTTTGCTTGAGGCAATGGCAGCACCAAACGAGAAATTAAGCGACTTCCAGATCGCGGCGCTAAAAAAGACTCTCAATGAAGTTTGGAAGGAGAAATTCAGAGAGACAACCGTTGATGATATTGCTGATGCACTTCTCGAGCATGAAGATGAACGTGTCAGAGATGTTGGCTCTCAGCTGTATGCGTTTACCTCAAAAGGTAGCTATGGCCGATTTATGAACGGAGTGAACAACGTCCAGTTCAATAGTCAGTTCACAGTTCTTGAGCTTGAAGAGCTTAAAAGTCGTAAGCACCTTCAACAGGTTGTACTTCTCCAGCTGATATATCAGATACAGCAGGAAATGTATTTAGGAGACAGGAACAGAAAGAAGGTCGTTATCATTGATGAGGCCTGGGATCTGTTGACTCAGGGTGATGTGGCGAAATTCATTGAAGCTGGATATCGTCGTTTCCGTAAGTATGGTGGTTCTGTTGTCATCGTCACGCAGAGTATTAACGACCTCTTTGATAGCTCTACAGGAAGGGCCATTTCTGAGAACTCTGCCACCACACTGTTGCTGGGACAAAAGGCGGAAACAATCGACAGCATGAAGAAAGAGGGAAGGCTGGAGCTTTCTGCATATGACTATGAGCAGCTAAAAACGGTCCATACCATCCCCGGTATCTACTCAGAAATCTTCATCAAGAGTGAATTTGGCCGCGGTGTGGGGCGACTGATTGTTAATGACTTCCAGAAGCTCCTTTACTCTACCAAAGCGGAGGACGTAAATAAGATCAAGAGCTACTGCGACAATGGTATGTCCGTTAGTGAAGCGATCAATATGATCCTACAAGAGAGAAATAGTTTTGATCCATCTAAAGCTGTGGAGATGATGCGATGATAGTTACCAATACCGCCTTGGCAATGATTGAAAAATCCCATAGCAACATGCCGATCGAACACCTTGATCGCATAGTGGCGATCTGCGATGTACTTCAAAGTGAATTAGTGGAAACCTCTGAAAGTTACAAAAACTATTTTTCTCATCCCGGTGATAAGGAAAACTTTCTTGAGGCCGTCCAATATCATGATATTGGCAAGGCCCTCATTGAGCAGGCAGTTATCAACAAAACATCAGCCATATCAGAAGATGATTATGAACTGATGAAGTCTCATGTTATGGGTGGCTTAGAAGAAGTAGATAGAGCCATTCAACAGGGACATATCACTGGTGAACGACGGATCAAATTCATCCGTGAATGTATCCTTTTTCACCATGAGCGTTGGGACGGAACTGGTTATCCTCAAGGCGCTCGTGAAATTGATATTCCTCATTCAGCAAGGATTTTAGCGATCGCTGATACCTATGACTCTGCAATGTCACCAAGGCCCTGGAAGGACGCATTATCAACTACTGAGATATACGAGTACATAGTCAGCGAATCTGGAATCTCATTTGATCCTTCGGCGGTTGTTGCGTTCAAGAAAACCCATGATGTAATCGAAGAACTGTATCCACAAGAGCCAAAAAGGGTGATGGCACAATGACTGTAAAATTCGATCATATTGTTTTATCTGCTGTAATTTCTGCGGTGCTTGGATTCTTAGCTGCATACCTGTATTTGCAGCCACAGATTAATGCTGTCAAAGATGAAGTGGCTCTACGACCTCCAGTTATCGTAGTTGATATGGCTAAGCTGGCACTGGATTCAGTCCCTGTCGGCTCTCCCAAAGAGGATATTCAGCGTCACTTCGCTCGAACTCAAGAAGCAATCAACAAATTCAAAGATGCAGGCTTTCTGGTAATCCCGCGTGAAAATATTATTTCAGCTCCGGAAGATCTAATGCTTTCAAAGGATGATGTTTCAGTTGGCACAATCGGTGAGGGAACTGATACCGATGAGTAGCCAAACAACGAATATTGCATCAAAGCTTGGAATCAAAACAAAGCAGCCTTGGGTACATTTCCTGCCCAAGGCTTTTGCTGTTCTTGTCGTTCTATATCTGATTGGTGTTTGGTTTTCATCAAGGTTTCTTATCGTGGGCGACCCTCAAGAGGTTAAATGTTTACCGGGGTACAGCGTTTATCTTGTGGACAAGAAAGATCAGAGTATCGAGCGTGGCGAACTGTACATGTTTCTTTCTAAGGACTTGAGCCCAATATATTCAGAAAACACAAAGATGTTGAAATTCATGAGAGGCCTACCGGGTGACCTAATAGAGGTCCGGAGCAACAGCCAGGTATTCATCAATGGCAATGCTTCGGAGGCTGGACTTTCTCTTGCACCGAGTAAATTGGGACGAAAAGAAAGTGATTTCCATGGAAAAACAACCTTAGGAGAGGATGAATTCTGGTTTTTAGGAACGTCCCCTAAATCATTCGACTCTCGCTATTGGGGCAGTATTCACCGTGACAAAATAGTTGGTCGTGCTTATGCGCTTTTTTAAACAAACAGTATCCATTGTCTGCCTATTATTTATTGCGGCACCGTCGATTGCTCAGAGTGTCCTTACTGATGAAGACAGACAAATTGCCGAGATGGCGAAGCAGTTAAGAAAAGACTCTCCTAAATGGAATTTGCCTGTTAATCCTCATACCGTCGAAGCAAAAAGACAGGCTGCTGATTTGATAGCAAACCATGATAATGGTTTGAAGCCAATGATGAGTCCTGAATCAAAGCCTAAGCTCGCTGGTAGGACTGTAATTTTTGCTTCAATGTCACTTGGTAGTGAGTCCCTGGAAGAAATCTTTTATCAATCATCTGTTGGAGAGGGTGTAATTGTCGCCTTTCGCGGTGTAGTAGATGAGAAGAACTTTGCTAAAGCGATCTTTTCGATTCAGGAGCTTGCAGCTAAACAATCACCTGTTGCTAATGTCGTTATTGACCCGACTCTGTTCCGGGATTTCCATGTAACGAAAGTACCTACAGTTCTTTATCTCGATGAGGATAAGACCTCAGAAGTTGCCCGTGTTGCTGGGCTTTCTTCGCCGGACTGGCTGCACAGGAAAGTTCGAGATGGGAAAGACGGAAACTTTGGTGTTAGAGGCCCTGTTAAAGACATCCAAGAACGCGACCTTATTGAAGTTATGAAGGAAAAGGTTGCAGGTATTGATTGGGCGCAAAAGAAAGAAGATGCGATAAACAACTACTGGGATAAGCAGAATTTCATTCACCTTCCTACGGCAACGAAACCTGCCGTTAGATATCTCGATCCTTCGATTCGTATTACTGCTGATATTAAAGATGCTGAAGGTAAAGTTCTGGTGCCTGAAGGTACATTGATTAACCCCCTAAAACTCCGACCTTTTACCCAGGCCGTTGTAGTCTTTGACCCGCTAAATAAAACCGAGGTCGGCCTGGTCGAAGAGCGCCTTCAACAGTTAAGTAAAGACCATTCTAAGATCACACTAATCGTCACTCAGTTTGATAGAGCGGACGGTTGGGATTCCTACAAGAAAATTACAGATCGATTTGATGCCCCTGTGTACAACTTAACTTCGGACGTACATAGCAGATTCGACATACAGAGGACTCCCTCAATTATTACTGCGGAGAATGAAAACTTTCGCATCGAGGAACTCGCAAATGTGGAGGACAACCAGCAATGAAGAAACTGGTAGTTGGAATAATTCTTTTCCTTTCAGGGCTGACTGCTCATGCTGATCCTGGTTGTCAGGACGCTCAAGTCATATCTGGCAAGCTGATTACTGATATTTGCTGGGACTGCGTATTTCCTATCAGGGTTGCCGGTATTCCTATGAACGCCGGTAGTGACACTCCACCATCCAAAGCGGTAGATAGCCCACTATGTCTTTGTCAGGATGATCTGGGAGTACCTCACCCAGGCATTACGACTTCGATGTGGCAACCGGCCCGGTTAGTTGAATTCCAACGGGTGCCTGGTTGTTCTTCTGTGCTTAACGGTGTTCGTTTCCCTTTCGACAGGATCAATCAGGGCAATCACCAAAAAGGTGGCAAGCAAGGCATGCAAGGGACGTTCATGCATTATCACTACTATGCCTTTCCTCTGCTAACTATGTTGGACCTTTTCACAAACCCAGGCTGCGTCTCAGATGGTTATTTGGATCTCGACATGATGTATATGTCAGAGGTTGATCCAACCTGGAACAATGATGAGCTCGCCTTTTTCGCAAATCCAGAAGCCGCTGCTGTTGCCAATCCTCTTGCGATCGCAGCTTGCCCTGCTGATGCTGTTTCGTCCACAGCAGGCAATCCCATCGATTCTCTGTTCTGGTGTGCTGGCAGCTGGGGCTTGTTGTACCCGTTATCTGGCAATCAATACACCATGAGCAGCGTTGTTAAGAACACGAGTCTACTGAAAGTAAAGGTGCTTGCAGCCCTACATCGGCGCGGTCTTGCTCACAGAACTATGGGTGATGACGCAATGTGCGAGGGGATGATTGACGTTACCCTGAACAAGGAGATGTACAAATACACATTGCTGTATCCGATCCCTGAAACCCATGACGCTCATGTAACTGGTGAAAGCACGTTTACCTGGGGTATGGGACGAACAATACCAGCCATTGGACAGGACTTGATTTATACAATTTGGCGCTGGAACGACTGCTGCAATATATCGGGGAATTAAAATGGATAGTTACAACCTCAAATCGTCCAGCGGCTCGTTCAGCTCATCGATAAAGCGATTCATGGCCATGTTTATGGCCTTTTCGATGGCTGTATACCCATTGCATTCGATCGCACAAGATCCTTCAGTTGTTGGGCGAGAAGCTCAATCACACGGAAAAGATTTGGTAGAGGAATACAACAACAATCCACCAAGTTTCGATCCTGCTACTGGTGTGATGACTCTGCCGAATGCCACCATCAATGTTAATGAATTGTTCCCCGGTACCAGTAGTACTTCTGGTCATACTATGGATCAGTTCCTTCCGGCAGATAGTACAGTTGATATCGAGAAACTGAAGGGAATCAGTGACGATGGTGAAGATATGGATGAGCTCGGTTTACATAACCGGGCTAGTTTGTTTGATGATGCAAACTCACCAGATCCAACGACTACAGGTGCGGCTTATAAGGTAATGATCGATATGTCGAATCGATCGAGGCCAGACCTTTCAGATGATCCCGTATTCAATCTGACAAAAGATATTTTCGCGAATATTGATGAAATTTCAGCGGAGTTCGGAGACTGTACACAAAATACTACGTTTTCTGAAATCACCAATACAGAACGCATTCCCGACTACAAAACCTGCGAGCGAGTGGTTGATAGGACTACAGCTTGTGAAGTAGACCACATCTACGATGCCGGTATTTTGAAGCACCATTCCGGCCCCTACAACATCCTTCCTCTTGATAACGATTCAATTAATGTGTGGATCGGTCGGATCGGAGACAACTATTGGGGCGGCTCATGCGCGGTCTACGAGCAGGTAAACGAATTTGTTGTAGTAAACCCAGATGCTATTAGAAGGGTCACTTTGACCTATGCTAAATGGGATGACTACATGCAGATTTGGATCGGTAAAGCCGGTCAAGAACAAAAGGTCTGGAGCGGTCCAAACAATAATTTCCCTCCTGAGACAGCAGGCGCTTGTGAGCTAAGTACTTCCTGGGTACGAAACCCAGGAACTGACATCACCCAAGCGTTCCTGAATTCTATCTCAGAGGGCGACATCGTAAGGTTTAAAATCAGGGTTTCTGTTACCGGTGGTGGTGAAGGTTTTGCTAGGTTGCAGATTGACTACGATCCCGAAAAGGTTGTTGTCCAAGATATTTGGACACCCCAGGAATGTATCGATGCGGCAGAGGGGTTCTATGACGGTTTCGCTAGCGGTTCAGTAACATGTACTTCAATCCCTACTCAAGCCGCTCAAACAGGCTGTATGACTATCAACGAGGTCGAAATATGTAACGATGACCTCGATCCATCGCCATTCCCTAACATCCCAGAACTTTGTGAAAAAGTTTATGTTGATGTCGATTATGATTTCTTTAAAGGGGAATACTGCTTCACAAATGCCCAAGGCACTGAAACCTGCGTCCAGGGTGGAACCGGGAGTCGAGATACATGCCAGGCTTATGAAGATGACCCCCAGTGTGGCTACATAAAGCAAAGCTGTTTAGAGGGCGCACAAGCTCAAGATGGCACCTGTTATGTGTTTGAAGAAGTATGGGATTGTGGTGAGGACGTTGCCGTTGATGATATTGAATCAAACACTGAAATCGAATGTGCTGGTCCAATACGTTGTATGGGTGCTGATTGTTTAGATCCGGAGCTGACACAATCTGACTCTTTTGCTCAAACTGCTGCCTTGTTGAATGCCGCGCAGTTCATGACTCAAGATATGAACTGTGTGGAAGTGGACGGTACACAGGATGTTACTTGCGAGGTGTTTGGTGGAGAGCACCACGAGTGCAAAATCGCAGTAGGTGGGGTTCAAGACTGTTGTGATGTTCCGACGAATACTTCAGTCGGAACATATATCAACGCAATGTTCCAAATAGCTAAACTTGATACTGGCCTGATGTCCCTCGAAAATGGTAACGCTGTTAAAAGTGCTTACCAAACATTCAGGGAGCCGATCGCAAAGACTATCTCGAATGTTACTGAGCCATTTACTTCGTATGCTGAAAACATTTCAGGAAGTACTTCGCAGCTCTTTGAACCCGTTACACAGTTTATCGATGGGATCAAACAAGAGATTAAAGATGCGATCGTTAATACTATCAATGATATGCTTGGCGAGGCAGCTACCAACATGGGGGCTGATGCGGCTACAGCAGCTGCTGCTGACCAGGCAGTTGATGAGGTCGCTCAGGAGACAGCAGGGGAGGCTATTGTTGAAAACATTGCTGGTGCAGCCAATGTATTGATGACGGTCTATACAGCTTATGTCGTGGCAGTTATGGTTATCCAAATCCTTTATGAATGTGAAGAGGATGAGTTCACGTTGGCCGCGAAGAAAGATACCAAGTCATGTACTCATGTTGGATCTTACTGTGCTGACGAAATATTGGGGGCATGCGTTGAGAAGAGAGAATCGTACTGCTGTTTCAATTCACCCTTATCAAGAATTATTAATGAACAGCTCAGGCCGCAATTAAGTCGGGCATTTGGTGATCCTGAAAACCCTGATTGTGGCGGCTTAGAAATGACTGAAGTTGCCAGCATTGATTGGTCTCAGGTGGATCTTAGCGAGTGGACAGCGCTTCTTTCCAAGCATGACCTGATGCCACAACCTGATATGAATATTGCGAGCCTGACTGGTGCATCATCCGACCTTGATGTTTTCTCTAATCCAAGACCCGATGCCGAACAGCGAGCCCTTGATCGTATTGGGCCTTCAGATATTGACGAGATCCGACGCGAAGCTGCTGGCAACCAAACAGTTGATGCTGAGGGTACCGCTTGTGTAATTGAAGGTTGCAAAGAGTACGTTACTGAGACGGTACCAGCCAATGTAAGCCAGACCTATTCTTGCCCGAGTGGTTACGCCATGAACGGAACCCAATGCTCAAGGCAGGTAGCGTCCAATTATGCTGCAACTGCGACATATGCCGGTCTACAGTGTGCGCCTCCTTGGCGAGACTGGTTTGAATACAATGGCAATAAGTACTGCGTTCAGGGGCCTGACCCCATTCAATGGGGTCATCCCGACTTTCAGTGGTCGCTGGCAACACCTTACTACACGTATTCCTGTCCAAATGGCGGGAACCTTTCAGGAACAACCTGTCTGAGAACTGTTACTGAGTATGTGCCGCGTATTGAAACGGACGTGTATAGCTGTGATGCAGGATGGGATCTGAATGGCACTAACTGTGAAAGAGTGGTGCTACAGTAGAGGAAGAATGGTCTAACCTGAAAGAAGAGAGGAGCCGTGAAGGCTCCTCTTTTTTTTCATAGCTTTGTAAGTGAGGGCAGGGCTAAACTTTCTTGATGAAGAAATGTACTTCGCCGTCATTAATGACCGCTGGCGCTTCTAGCTTGGTTTTTTGATCGAGCTTTAATTTGCTTGGAGCAATATAGAAGTAAGACCATTTTGGAAGGTGCTTGCTCATAAGCTGCAAAAATTCAACTTCATTGATTCCCATGAAGGCCTTGTTGAACGTGTAGTTATTTTTATCTCTTGGGTCATAGAACAGAGAGTCATTGTTACTGTTCACGAAGGCTGGGGTGTTGCTGCGGTTTTCTGGCTGAGTGAGAACAAACCCAAAAATCATGCAGTATTCTTTGTTGGTGCAATACTCATAGCTTGTATCTTTTAAGAAGAGATAAGCAGCATTACCGTCATTGTGAAATTTGACCCAGGTATCGAGCCCTTGTTCTTTGGCGGCTTTTTGAGCGGCCTCAGCGATCTGCTTTGCATAGCCGTCGATGGTACTTGCACCACCAGGCAGATTTGGCTGCCATGCAATTATGTGGTTTTTCTTGGCTTCAGACTCAGGAGTGATCAACCAACTGGCGATGCTGAGCCCGGCTGATTGGCCACCGGTTAGCCCTGGTGTAGGGGTGTTGTATGCTGAAATCGCTGCTGGAATATTGAATCCAGCCGTATCCCGGATATCCCAAGTAGTATCTTTGGGGACTTGTACATCTTTTAACCGGTCATTAATCCCTGCGGCAGTAACCACATTTAGAGCAATAGAATTGTTGTCGTTGTACTTCATGGGGGTTGAAGTGCAACCAACAATCAATGAAATAAGCGCCATCATTGGCAAATAGGTAATGTGTTTCATAGATATAGCTCCTTTTAGTCGAGTCTATTTTCTCATTGTTTATTTGACACGCAAATAAAAAACCCCGCAGAGCGGGGTTTTCTAAGTCAATATTGGTTAGCCCGTGGCTTCTAAAGGCATGTCGCTTTCTGCCTCTTCTGTAGCAGCTGCCACATCTTCATGAAGCTCTGCATTATCCACTGGTGCCTTTTCTTCAACCTCATCAGCCTTCCCGCGCTTTGAGGCAGCTACCCTTGCTCGCTTCTCCAGGCTAATCAGTCGCCCGGCAAGTTTAATCAGGCGCTGCTGATACTGGAAAGTTGAGTTCTTCTTCTGCTTATCGTCAAACTCGCCTGACAGCCAGGCAGTGTCGATTAAGCCCATTAACAAATCCAGTTCAGAGACAAGGCGGAGAAATGTGCCCGCTTTGGGGGTGTCGAGCTCAACAACGAATTCCTCTGGTTTTGAATACTGAGCCATTTGCTCAATACCATTATCCTCAAGGATTTTTGATATCTGATCTCGAGCTGAGTTTATATCGCTTTCAGCAGAGCTAAACTGCTCATCGATATAGGCGGTTATTGATTCGATCTCTTCTTCGTTTTGAGAGATGATAGGTAGGATTACTGAAATAGAGAAAAGAGCCTGCTTCAGCTTGTCGAAGCTGCGATTCATAACTCTTTGTGCCTGAAGGCTTTTAAAACTCACCTTCCGCTCTATAATGGCCCTAGAATAGGGTGAATTTACGATGTTTTGTGCTGTAGTCATGGTCATTCTCCTGGCAGATAGACACTGCTCAGCGTACCATTGACAGCCTTAAAACCTGTTTTGCAAACCTACCCGTAAAGGGGGTATTTCCCGGCTTTGCGAGTTCCAGTTTCGTGGTGTATAGTAGGTTCATTGAAGTTTTTTTGTCGCTCTGCGGCAAATCTGTAAGGTAGCTAGCCTTCCCAAACAAGTAGCACTCCTTAGCTAACGCTAAAAACTACCCACCAGGGGACTCTCTCCCTGCTGGGTGATGATGTCTCCATTTTTTGAGGACATCATCATGCAATTCTATGCTTATCTCTTGTTGAACGCCGTCGTTGTATTAGCGGCCATCTGGCTTTCTTGGCACTCTCTCAAGAAGCTATCCTCCTTTGTGACGTTCCTTAGCGCCCTTGCAACTCGCGTATTTCAGGCGTTTCAATCGAGTAATCAAGCAAAACCCAGTGACACGAAATCAGGTGCTACCCGCGTATCCACACGGCCTGTAGCTCAAGATTCTCGTGACGCTGACTCTGAGACTAAGATACTGACCTCCTTTTTGGAATCAGTTGATTACTCTGAATACGAATCTCCTGCGTACCTTCGCAAAGGGATTCTAGTTCACTAACACTTCATTAAACCCATGCGGGGACACTCTCCCTGCTTGGGGGTGCTGTCCCCAATTTATTTGAGGACAGTACGATGGATGCAGGTACCATTTTGGTTCTAATCGCTTGTGTGCCTTCCGGCTATGTAATATCTCGTCCAGTTGTGGCGACTATTCGTGGTTTAGGGTTCGCAATCTAAGGATGTTGGCTAGTTCTGATTTCAGGCTAGCCACATTGTCTTTTTGGATACGTTCTTCGTGACGTGTCCCCAAAGCTTTTTGAGTAGAAGGTTTTGGGGACACGTCACACAAAGGAGGAACTACCCATGACAGTCCTTATCCTGGCAGCATGCGTACCAACTGGTTATGTTTTGTCGCGCCCTGTGGTGCATACATTTCAGAAATTCGGTTGGTGCTAAAAAGCTGTTTTTTGAAGGTGACGGGGGGACGCTCCCGTCACTTTCATTGATCTCAAAACAATGAGGATTTAATTCTGTGTTGCCCAATGGCACTAGAGAATTGCGTCCTTGTGATGCATAGCGATAGCTGATCGCTCTATAAAATCAGCAAACTAGCCCACGGGCATATCATGCCCGTACAGGCCTTGGTATGCCCCTAATTTAAGGAGTGTTCCAATGTCTCAAGTACAACCCCAAGAGTACCCAGTTGGTGTTACTTTTAAGCAGGAGGGTATTCCCAATTCTGTGATGGCCTTAGGTTATGAGCCGACAGACAATCACAGTATCCCTTCTATCAATGATGGATATGTTTTTCGCCGTGAGATGTTGAGAGAGCTGCTAGGCTTTCTTCGCAACCCGAACGGTGATGCATTCTTTCTGGCCGGTCCGACTGGATCTGGTAAAACCAGTGGCATTACCGAAGTCCTGGGTCGTTTGAACTGGCCATGCCAGCAGATTACAGCTCATGGACGACTTGAATTGAATGATCTGATCGGACAATTCAAGTTGGTGAGCACTGCTCCTGGACAAGCCCCTGAGATGACTTTCGTGTATGGCGTACTTCCGATCGCAATGAAGTATGGCCATGTGCTGCTGATTAATGAGCTGGATTATGCTGATCCATCTGAAATCAGCGGTCTCAACGATGTTATTGAAGGTCGGCCTTTGGTTATCACAGAAAATGGTGGAGAGGTCATTAAGCCTCACCCGATGTTTCGTTTAATCGCTACCGGGAATTCAAAAGGTAGCGGAGATATCACTGGTATGCACAGTGGTATCCAGACGCAAAACATTGCCTTTATGGATCGTTTTCGTTTGGCCTGGCTCGGTTATATCGATGCGTCTGAAGAAGCCGAGATCTTGGCTTCTGTAGTCCCCGGAATACCTGAGCAAATAAGAGTCAAGCTCGTTGAGGTTGCCAATGCCGTTAGAACCCAATTTTTGGGTGAATCTGGTACTGGTGAAGACGGAGAATTAGCGGTAACAATGTCCACAAGAACCCTGGTTCGGTGGGCAACACTTGCCTTTGATTTCCGCCAGCATCCAACGCCCTTGAAGTATGCCCTCGAAATGTCATTGACACGTCGAGCCTCAAGCTCAGATGCTTTAGCTATCGATAAGATGGCACAAAGTATTTTGGGGGATCAGTGGGATAATGGTCAGTCGAGCTCGCAAGCAGCATAGGAGGTCATCGTGGCAGATAGCCCTTCGTTTAACTGGCTGCTGGAACCGACAATTGACCAGCGCGAGCTGGTCAATGCTACCGTTGTTGATCTGGCCAAAGAGTTTGTGAGTGTATTTGAATGTTCTGAATGCACAGACCAAGCTCTTATATCCTTCCCTGAAGGTGATTTCACAATCACTTTGGGGGTGGATAATAAGGAGAACCAACTATCACCAAGCACTCTTAAGGGCGCTGGCGAAGTTGTCTCCTGCCATGGGCGCTACCCACTACTGTTTTTTGCAACTCTGAAAAAACTGCTTAGTGTGTCGCTCCCGCTTGATTCAGGTTTCCCTCTTACCTTCTGTGACCAGATAGGGGAAGAGGTGAATCTTGATGACATGGCTCAGTTAGATGCTGAAATTCGCCGCATGGGTTTAGATCCAGGTAATTTTCGCGATGAAGCTGAGCTGATAGGTTTTGTGGAGAAGCTGTATAAGCTTGATCAGCTCTCTCCCTCAGAGCCATCAATGTTCTTTTAAACCCTACCGGGGACATCAACCCCGGAAGGGGAGGTGTCTCCTCAATCTGAAGGAGACAATCATGTCTGAAACAAATGTTGTTGTATTCACTGGTACTGTTGGTACTGATGTTGATTTCAAAGTGTTCCCTGGCAGTCAGAAGCCTGTCGCCGAAATCGCAATGGTTAACAATAAGTACAAGCCAAATCCTCAGTCTGAGAGTGGCTTTGATCAGTACTCGACATGGGCAGCTGTAAAGTTCAATGGCCGTGTCGCAGATAGTGTTTCACAGAAAATCCAAAAGGGTATGAAAATCACCGTTACCGGTGAGCTTTCTGAGGATGTCTGGCCTGACCAGAATAATCCTGGGAAAAACCATCGAAAGCTGTATATCGTTGGTCACTCTTTTGATATCCACAAACAAGCTGGTGGAACTGGAACAGGCAACCAACCTGGTGGCCGCCAGAACTCTGGTCAGGCTCATGGCCACCAACCAGGTTCAAACGTCCAGCAATCAGCACCTCAAGCAGCTCCAATAGCCGGGAACAACCCTCCAGGCTATAACAGCTAACTACCAACCCAGAGGGGTACTCCCTCTCGGGGGTACTTCCTCTTCAATTTGGAGGAAATACCATGGTCGCTACAGCACAAGCTAGAGCTGATTCTGGTACCCATAATGCTCTTATCGTAAAGGTGGCGGAGAAATTCTCCATTGATACAGAAGAGTTTATGGGGGTGTTAAAAGAAACCGCTTTCAAGCAGGCCAATGATTCTCCCGAAGTTACCGATGCGCAGATGTATGCGCTGCTGGTGGTGGCGGATCAATACAACCTAAACCCTTTCACGAAGGAGATTTATGCTTTCCCTGACAAACGGGGGGGCATTGTTCCTGTGGTTGGCGTTGACGGTTGGAATCGCATAGCAAACGAACATTCCAATTTCGACGGAGTTGAGTTTGCCTATTCTCCAGAGATCCTTCAGGCGGATAGTGCGAGGGCAGTTTGCCCGGCCTGGATAGAGGCGAAGGTCTACAGGAAAGATCGAAACCATCCGGTTGTTGTTAGAGAGTATTTGGACGAGTGCTACAGGCACCCATTCAAAGACCATCAAACTGGATATGAGAGCGTAGGCCCTTGGCAAACGCATCCTAAAAGGATGCTTCGTCACAAGGCTTTGATCCAGTGTTACAGAGTTGCATTTGCCTTCGTAGGAATCTACGACGAAGACGAGGCAACCAGGATCATTGACGCGCAGAACAATGTGCATCAAGAGCCAGCAAAAGTAATTCCCATTGGTAAGGCAACTGAAGCTCAAGTGATTGAGCAAGAGGAACCTGAAACGGTCGATCAATTTGTAATTGATTTTAACCAAGCTTCTGTTGATGACTTCATATCGAGGTTGTGTGATAGGGCTAAAGGTACTGGCCAATGGCAAGCGGCAAAAGATTTGTTAAACGAAAGGCTAAAGGGAAATGCATTGATTTATGCGAGCGAGAAGCTTGAAGAATCAATCGAAGAACTAAAGTCTGACGCGGATACAGATAACGAGCCACAGCATCAAACCGAACAGGTCACAGATGAGCATGGAGAGCAGTCAATACAGATGTTCAAAATGCCTGAAGATTCTGGTCAAGATTCGATGTTTTAACCCGTTCACCGGTTTACCAAAGGAGAAATCCATGAAGGTAATCAATCACCCTCAGCGAAGTGAGGCGTGGTTACGCTGGAGAATGGGTGGGTTGTCAGCTTCTTGCGCCTCGGTCCTTCTGGGTCGAAATCCGTACAAAACAGTATGGAGGTTGTGGGCGGAGAAGTCTGGCAGAGCTGTAGAGGAAGATTTGTCGAAAAACCCCAATGTCCAAAGAGGCTTTGCCCTTGAGGACCGCGCCAGGCAGCGATGTGAAGACCTTCTTGATAGAGGGTTTTTACTGCCGGTGTGCGGGGCGAGCGAAGAGAATCCTCTAATGCTGGCTTCATTTGATGGAGTTACTGAAGATCAAATACCAGCTGAGCTAAAGTGCCCTTCTGAAAAGCAGTACCGCGAGGTATTGCAGCTTGGAGAGGAATCCGAGGCTTATAAGCTCTATTACCCGCAGGTTCAACAGCAGATCTACGTTGCTGAAGCACCTCACGGATGGCTTATGTTTTACAGTCCTGAGGACAATGGAGAGCATAAGCTTTTTAAGGTACAGCGAGATGATCGCCTCCTGGAGGAGATCATATATCAAGCTGAATGGCTTTGGGATCATGTCAAAAATGACACTGCCCCACCCCTTGACCCCAACAGAGATTTCTTCATCCCCAATGGTGACGAGGCAGAAACATGGATTACCCATGCGACTGACTATCGAATCTATGATCAGCAGATCAGGGAGCATGAAGCCGCAATAAAATCTCTGAAGGATAAAAGGGCGGGTTCCTTAAAGCCAATGCAAGAGTTGATGGGTACTTTCCTAAAGGCTGACTTTGCTGGTGTGAATATCACGAAATTCCAAAAGCAAGGTTCGGTTGATCTCGATCGTTTGATTGAGCAGGAACGCCTACACCTTTCTGCGGATGACTTGGATCAATATCGGAAAAAGCCGAGTACGCAATATCGCGTTACGGTTACTAATAAGCCGATACCCAAGAACATCATCGATGTTGATGTGCAGAATCTAGTGGCTGATGTCCCAGAAGGTACTGTTCATTCGGCATATTTCTAACTTTGAGAGCTCACCTTTTGGTGAGCTTCTCGTTTTTTTCACTATTCATTTTCAGTAGTGAATAGTGAAAAGAGCGAACAACGGTAGCTGGCCAAAAACAGCATTCAATTTCCGATAGGAAGCCTTAGGCAGTGATTGATCGGCGTAATTACGTCAACAGTCAAAAACCAATAAACAGGAGAAAAACGATTGATGAAAAAAGGTAGGTAAACAATGCTTCAAAAGAAAGTTAAGTGGGGTCAAGAATTATATAAATGGGGAACACTGGGGGTGGCAACAGCGGTTGCTATCTCAGTCAGTCTTGCTTGCTCGTTCTGGTTCTTCTTTTCCCTGATGGGGGGAGAGGGGCCCCAAGCAATTGGTGCTGGTATTGCTGGCTGTACATTGCAAATATTTGGATATGGATTTGCTGCATCGTTCCTGAAGGTTAACCCATTGGCGCGGTTTATGCTCTGTGCAATGCCGCTTGCCCTTTCAATGTTTTCATCATATTCGGCTATCTATGGGTTTCTGTCTCATGAGCAAGAGGCCAAGTCAGGCCAAAATAAGAAAACAGAGATGGTTTACCAAATGCTCGAACAGTCAGCCGCAGACAAGAAGACAGCATCTGAAGCTGCATCGAACGGGATCAAGGGCAAATACAAGTCAATGGGCAAGGATCTACTCGCATCAAATGAGCGGGCAATGGAGCGTGATATGCAGCTTCTCGAAAAAATTGATGATCCGGAGCCTTCATCTAAGGCATCCCCATTAGACGGCCTGGTGAAAGTTACTGGGGACGCATCCATGACGACAATACTATTCTGTGCATGGCTTGCGGTGTTGTTTGATTTACTCCCTGTTGTCGCGATCTCAGTACTTTCAAATAGCACACGGCGTAAATTGATCGATGAGTCGTTGGGTATGGATGTTGAAGTTACTGAAACTGTTCACACTGACTTAAAAAACAATACCGTTGATACAGAAATAGCTGTCCATGCCCAGGCTCAGATACAGCATGAAGAGCAAACTCAAGAGCTAGATCAGGTACATGTAGAGCAGGTTGAACCAACTCAATCAATAGAGGACAAGCCTGCGGTCAAGTCTCAAAATAAAGCGGCAAAACAGAGTGATGGGGATTATGAAGAAACCATCTTAAAGCTGCGTCAGGGTATGTTTGAAGCAACGTACACCGGCTATAGCGAGTTTACTGGGCGCTCTAAATGGCAAGCTCAAAACTTCTTTAAGCGGGCGCAAGAAGACGGTTACGTTAAGAAATCTGGGCGGGCATTTGAGGTTGTTGACCCGCTAACAAATGTCTCCATGCTGCCAAACGCGGCACAGGCTGTTACAGCCTAAGAATTCGCCACTTGTGGTGATATTGGTAGCTGGCCAATTAAATTAAACAGCATATTACTAAACCCAAACCGGGGCTTATACCCCGTTTGGGGGTGAGCCCCAATTATCTTGGAGGTTCACATGCTTAATAGTACTGATGAAGTTGACAGCCTTATGTTGGCAATACACGCCATCGTAGCGATCAACCAAACCCAGTCTTCGTTAAATCGAAAACGTGTCAATGCTGAAGAACAACGAGATGCATTGGTTCTGCGCGCTTATTACCTTGGACTTCAGTATCCAGGTTGCTCGCTTGATCCTTTCTCAGATTCTCAGCATCCACTTAAAGATGATCTTACTCGCAGCTTTCTTCTTGGTACCGGTGCAGCCGATACTTCGATCCCGAAAGCAGCAGTAATTCATTAACTGGAGCACGGCACCCTGAGGGGTGCCTGTTCCCCTTACTTTTGGAGTAATACTATGACCGCAGTTGTTATAAATACGAAATTGCGACTTACCAGTAAAGAGAAAACGCCGAGTGTTTGGCTCGAAGGCCAAAAACTTGCGAAGGGTGGAATTGAAACGGGCCAGGTACTATATGCCCATTTCGACAAGTCTTCTCGTCGAGTTGTTGCCTCAAAATCTGGTGATGCAGATCTGAATGATGTGAAGGCCTTTACCGTCTCCCGGAGGCGAAGAAATGGCAAAGAGCATCCTTTGATCGAATTGCGAGCCGAAGAACTTGCTTCACTCTTTGAGGGAGTTGAAGTGCTACGGGTTGCGATACAGAATGGCAAGATAACAATCCGGGCTCACAGTCAGCAAGCAAAGGTTAAATCACGCTTGGATAGACTGTTTGAAAAAGTACTGGAAGGGAAAAAGCTTGATGTAGGTTCGATATTCCACGGTGGTGGGGTTTTGGACAGGGCTCTACATAATGGGTTCGCTATGTCTGGCTTGCAATCTGCCATTAAAGTCGCCGTTGAGATTGAGGGTAAATACCTCGACAGCTCTTTGGCAAACAATCCAATGTTATGGGATAAAGATTCCATAGCTATTGAATCACCACTGGAGAGTGTGGAGTTAGCTTCAGCTCCCCTTTTGGACTGTGTTTTCGCTGGGATTCCATGCGTAGGGGCAAGTCTTTCTGGAAGGGCAAAGGGTAAACTTTCGTGCGCGGAGGAACATAGTTCTGCTGGTGCATTGTTTGTTTACTTCCTTAATTTCGTTCTCGCTACGCAACCTGCAATTGTTGTGTTTGAGAATGTTCCCCCATACCAAAAGACTGCTTCATACATGGTTATTGAATCAGTCCTTTTAACCGCCGGATATGACATACATAGCACAGTACTAAACGGTAATACGTTTGGTGCCCTTGAAAATAGGGACAGGCTTGTATGCGTGGCTACCACAAAGGGTTTGGACTTTGACTTCGATCGTATTGAACCGGTTCGAGTTAAAGAAAAAACACTGTCGGAAATACTTGATTATTACCCTCAAGACTCTGATAAGTGGAAAACCTATTCATACCTTGCGGAGAAGGAACAACGGGATATGGCGAACGGTAAAGGCTTCAAGCGTCAACTCCTTGATGGAACCAACGACTCTTGCGGTACAATTGGTCGCGGTTACAACAAGGCCCGCTCAACTGAGCCGTTTGTAATTTCACCATTTGGTGATGGAATGTCTCGATTGTTTTCACCTCTCGAGCACGCTCGAGTAAAGGGAATTCCAGAAGATTTAATCAATGGTGTTTCTGATACAACTGCACATGAAATCCTGGGTCAATCTGTTATATATCCGGCCTTTCAGGCCGTAGGTAATTGCATTGCGACTCAAGTTCGTGAAGCCGTTTCTATGCAGCATGTAGCAGCGGCTTAAACTAAACCCATCTGGGGCATCGCCCCAGAAGGGATGGTGCCCTCATAACATTCTGAGGAAACACCATGAAGCAACAAATTGTCTTTGCCCTTTGCATTGAGTATGAAACAACAGATCCTGATGCAGAAACTGGCAAAGAACAAATCAACCTTGAGGCATTACAGCACCAGCTTGAATATAAGGTGACAGATGCTATTGAGGCACAAAGACAGGAATCAATGCTATCTATTGATGGCTTGTCTGCTAATTTCATCACTCTCGACGTAATGCGAATTGATGATCCAGAGGAGTCGCAACCCGAACGGCAAGTGACAGCTCTCTGAAGTAGCACTCTTAGCACCCTTTTGTGGGTGCTCTTTTTTCTAAAGTGCCTTTTTCTAAGGGTCTTTTAGAAAAGAAAGAATTCGCCCTTGTGGTGATATTGGTAGCTGGCCAATTCAATTAATCAGCATTTAACTAACCCGGAGGGTGTTACCCTCTGGGGTGCGCCTTCCTCCGAAACCTGGAGGTTTAAATGCGACATAACTTCGATACAGCTCAACTAGCACATGATTTCGCTTACGAGAAAAACGTGCCCTATAACAGGGTCATTGATCTCAAAAGCATGAATTCAAGAATGCTTACTGGGCTACGGATCAGACGTGAATGGATTCTTGGCATCCATACCGAGTATCAACAAACGCCTGAAGGTCCGTGGCTTAAGGTTGATCGTGAGTACATCTCTCTCGACAGCTTTAGGCTGGATTATCAAGATCTCACGTCCAAAGTGAATACCAGGATTACCGGTTTCTACTGCTATCAGCTTGGAAGCCCGGAATCAATTATTCACCTTGAAAACCTGAGCGCTTGTCCGTTAAGTACCCAGTTGTCTCACTACACTGGAGATAGCTATAACGTGCATGATTTCCATAATGAAAATGATCAATCCAGCCTCACGGCTGGTGGCGTCATTGTCCATCGGGAAACAAAGCAACGCTTTTTTGTTCCAGCAGCAGATGTTTGCCAGTTCACCTAAGCATAAACCTTTCGGGGGGTTCACCCGAAAGGGTGGATCTCTCATACAACCTGGAGAATCCACATGAATTCAGTTATTGATAAAATTTCAATCGGTCTTGCCGGTGCTCAAATTCTTTCTTTTGAGGGTGAATATGACGCCTCATCCAAATGGTATGAGGGCGTCATGCTTGCAATCGAGGAGGTTGAGGCTGGTAATGAACCTGAACATTGCGTCGTCTATGCTCCCTTTTCAAATTTGGAGTGGGATGACGTTCTAGCCAACATTGATACGCAGGCTGAAGCAATTAAAGATGCAATGAAAATTGCTCTTAATTTTGCCAAGGCCGGTATTATCGACGCGGCGATTGAATGTGAGTTGGACAGTGACTTCAATGCTCTTGATATTGAGAGCATGGTCGAGAGAGGGGCGAATAAGCTCCTGGAGGCTGAAAATGCTAGCTCTTGAACCATCCTCTCTGATACCAGGTAATTTCCATATTACCGGCGAGGATGGCGAGTCATTGGCAATTATCAAGAAGACTGATAATGGGTACCAAATCTCTGACGGTTACCCAGACGATTCCGTTAGGTTTCGTAGTGCAGATGAAGCGTTTTTTGCCTTTTGTGAGGCAAATGGGTATGACCCTTTAAGCGTTTTAGACTGATGAAGTGCAGTTTACCCCACGGGGTAAACTGCCCCTTTTAGGTGGTGTTTGGCGGGTTCATTCTAAGGGCTCCCAATTGCTACCATATGACGTATCACTGTGCTAAAGTTGTCTCAGGTAGCTAACCTTTGATTCAGCATCTATTTACCAATTGGGACCGTTTTTCCTTCCCTCCCTTTTGGCCATATCACCTTATTTCTATCAAGCTTATTTACGCCATTGGCTTATCCTGGACAATGCCGTAAATGAGTTTTTGTCGCTTTGCGGCAAATCAGTAAGGTAGCTGACCTTCCCAAATAATCAGCAAATAGCCCAAGGGCGCATCAGCCCTTTGGGGATTGGTGCGCCTCCAACTCAAACGGAGGATGCAATGACTAAATCAGTCAATCACCTAGATCAGCTTGCCATACTTCAAATCGATTTCGATATATGGAGCGGGCAGGTCAAACTTGATGACCCGGATATTAAACTTGGTGTTGGCGGTGAAATACCCCCCAAACAGCTTGTTGATCTTGGTCGCAAGAATGTCATCGATAAGGCCCACCTAAAGCCTTTCAACCGGCTCAAAACCAGTGCTCGTCGCTTATGTCTTCGTCATGGCATGCCATTTATGAATGGCTTCGCTGTGCCTTTGGATAGAATCGATGAGATTTCTGCTGGTCTTGAGGAAGTTGTCAACGAGATGAACGATCTCAAAGGCAATTTTCTTGCTAATTATGACCGCTGGATCGATGAATGGGAGCAGAAGAACCCTGACTATGCTCAAGCAATCCGCGCCGGTAAGCTGCCTAAGGCAGTTGTCGAGCGTCGTATTGGCTTTGACTACCAGGTCTTTCAAGTCACTCCTGTAAACGAAGCACATGCTATGAAGCTCAATGGTATGGCCAATGGTCTCGCTGATGAGCTGCTCAACGAAATTGTGGATGAAGCTGAAAGCTTCTTTAAAAGCAATCTCAAGGGTAAGGAAGAGTGCCAGGTGACAACGCAGAAAACCTTAAAGCGACTTCGCGATAAGGTTGATGGCTTAAGCTTCCTGGACAGTCGTTTCCTTTCAGTGGTTGAGCTTCTATCCAAAACTATCAATGGCTACCCTTCAACCGGGAAGACTGTTGGTGGAGAGCAGTACTTTAGAATCCTATCAGCCACGCTGATTCTTACCTCCAAGACCAAGATCCAGGAATATGCCACTGGCACCGTCGATCTTGATCAAATGGCCAATAGCTACATGACTAACGGCCAGGTAGTAAGTCAACAAGCCCCCGCTGTAGATTCCGAACCAGCTGCATCGATCTCGTCTGATGAAAGCTCAAGCCCAATGGATTTGACGCTTCCCGATGATGATGAGCTCGATCAGATCTTTGGTAGTAAGGTTGCCAATGGCACCTCAAGCTACTTTTAACCCACACAGGGGTTTATCCCCCTGTTGGGGGTGAACCTCCTTTTTATAGGAGATCAATCAATGGCTCGAAAAGCGACTATTGATAATGCTTTGCCCATTGTGGCTGCGCACTATGGTGAGAAGTTCGGTGTAAAGGTCGTTGTTAGCGGAACTGATGCTAGCACCGATGGAAGTACAATCATCGTTCCCAATGTCCCTGAAGATTATCCGAATAAGGATGTTGTTTGGGGGTATCTCGCCCATGAGGCGGCACATGTAAGGCAGACTGATTTTGATGTTTGGAATTCAGTCTTACCGAAGCAGGAATTGCGCCGGACTGTACTCAATATATTTGAGGACGCAAGAATCGAGAAAGCACTAATGGAACAATTTCCTGGTGTTCGATCGGATCTTGAGTCTACTGTTACTTTCTTGAAAGATGACGGTAGTTTCAGAAAGGTCAACTCTTCAGATGAACCTGGTCGAATCCTTCAGGCAAAGCTGTTGTTCTGGCTGAGGGCTAATTTCTTACAGCAACCTTTGGATGATTTGTCAGAGGCTGCCGGTCAAGCAATGCAATCAGTGTTCCCAAAGGGTGTTAATACACGTCTCGGGGTCTTGCTTCGCAAAGCATGTTCAACTTCAAGTACTTCTGAGTGCCTTGGTCTAGCTGATCAGGTTATTCAAATGCTTGAGGAAGAGGCCGAGAATGAAGAGCCCGATAACGGCGACTCTGGAGATGGTCAGGATAAGGGTGATGACCAGGACCAGCAGAACAATCCTTCACCATCTGGAGGAGGAGACGGCTCTGGAAACGATAATCAGCCAGATGATCAACCTGGCCAGAAAGATGCTGGTTCCAATGGAAAGGCTGACGATGACAATCAAAGCCCTGCCAACGGAAGTTCATCAACCACGGACCAGCCTCAACCGACTGGTTCACAAGTTATTCGCAAAGCACTTAATTCAGGTGGAGATGACCTTCAGCCTGATGCTTTTGAATCACTTAAGCAAAAACTCTCTAAAGATGCTCAAAAGGATGGCGACGATTCGTACTGTACGGTACCAACAGCGCCTTCATGTGCCGGTGATACCAATTCTGGCAGAGAGCTACTAAAAAAGGTGCAGGCAACTACTTCAAAGCTACGGGCGCAGTTACTTTCAATTGTCCAGGCTTCACGAAGAAACAATACCCGCACTAAGAGATCCGGGAGGAAACTAGATGGCAAGCGACTTACTCGCATTGTTACTGGCGACACCAGGGTCTTCAAAGAGAGATCAGATCGGAAGCAAGCCAACACCGCAGTACACCTGCTGGCTGACCTTTCGAGTTCAATGAATGGTTATCAGGCATCAGTAGCACGAGAGGCGTCTCTGGCCATAGCTCTCGCATTAGAGGGCATACCAGGCGTTAATCCAGCTGTGACTTACTTTTGTGGCCACGGTGACGATCCAGTTAGGTCGGCACTGAGGCATGGTGAGTCAGCGCGTCGTCAAGCACACCGATTCATAGAATCTTCCCGTGGGTATACCCCTATGGCTGAAGCTATATGGCATGGTGCGTTTGAGCTCACTAAAACTCGTGAGACACGGCGAATCCTGATTGTCATTACTGATGGCGATCCTGACAACGATGTAGCTTGCCGAAAGGTTTTAGAGCTCTGTGAGAACAGTGCTATTGAAACCATTGGTATCGGCATCTGCCACAGTCGGGTTGCCCTGCTGTTTGATAACCACATCGTGATCAATTCTGTTGAGGACTTGGGTAAAACCTTGTTCCAGCTGATGAGAGATACGTTGGTCGATCAAGCCGCATAACCTTCTCAGTCACACCATCCCAGCCAGGGATCATCAATTGCATCTCTCCGGCTGGGGGAGAGGTGCGTCTTCAAGAAGGATGGATTCATGTGGAAATTAGGTGTCTTTATTGACGCAGATAATATTTCTGCGGATCTTGCAGAAAAAGCAATATTGGCTCTGAAGGAAAGTGGTCAAATCCGCTTCATTAGAGCATACGGGAATTGGTCATGTAAGAATTCTTCCTGGAAGCGTCTTGCAAACCTTTATGGCGTTGAAACGCATCATCGTTACAACATTACCCGGTCAAAAAATGCTGCTGACATAAGCATGACAGTAGATGCCACCGCAAGCCTGTACAGCCTTATGGATTTTAATACCATGGCTGTCGTGTCGTCTGATAGCGATTTTATGCCGCTCATTCAACACGCCCAGGCAAGAGGTAAAAACACAGTTGGTGTTGGTTGTCGAAAGACTCCAAAGACCTATACCAACCTGTGTGGCACCTTCCATTATCTGGATAATCCAGAAGTCATTGCTTTGGATGCAGCTTCTCACTAACCCATTGGGGCTATCGCCCTGACGGGTTGGTAGCCCCTCCAATCGGAGGAGCATATGATGCATCAGTACGGTTTTGCTTTTGAAAACCCTCCTGACTCATCAATTGTCCTGGCCAATCCACAGAAAAGAAAGCGATCTCCTCGCAAGCGAAAGGCAGAGCCCGATGCTTACGAACGGCAGCTTCAAATTCTTTTCGAGTTGGATGATTTAGAGCCAGCACTTGACGACAATTGGGACGAAGAATCTGTTGACCAGCTTCGTTGTTATCTTTTGAAAAAGACCTTAGCACTATTTGCGGATGGTCGAGTTGCGAAATCTACCAAAGAGGAAGCTCTTGATTGGTTGATGAGCGATTCAGTAGGTCCATTCACATTCCTGACATGTTGTTACGCTGAGGGCGTAGAACCTGAAGCCGTTAGGAATTTAACGCTATTAGTAAAGAGGAAAACAGAGAAGGGGGCTTAGCCCCCTTTTTCTTCGGAGGTATCATGATTAAGTTTATTACCGACCAACAGGAAGGCGAACCTGACATCCTTTCCCCAGTGAAGAATGAAACTCTTATTATTACGGATTTGGAGAAAAAGGAACTGGCTAGATTTTCCCCTGTTAATGGACCTTGGACACAAGAAAAACTTGAGCGAGTAGCTGAAGACCTTTATGACAACCGCAAAACAAGATATGGAGCGGATGCTTATCTGGGAACTCAGTGGGTTGGATCTACCGAAGTGTGATCCGAATGTGGGGCAATAGCCCCACAACTTTTAAAATCGATCTAAGATCTTTTTACTGGTAGAGAGATGTTAAATCGGTTTTGTGCCATTGGCACGAAGTAAGGCAGCTGGCCTTAAGAAATATTCAGCATTTTATTAACCCATGGGGGTGTCATGCCCTCTGGGGTGTGCTCTCCCACTTAACAAAGGAGTTGCACATGCATGAGAATCAAATTGCTCTATTTGATTTAGATGATGAGCCTGAAGAACTTCCAGATTTGGATAGCTATTCAGTTATCATCATTGCTTGCAGCGGTGGTAAGGACAGTATTGCCTGTTTGCTGCATTTGCTAGATTCAGGAGCTGATCCAAAACGCATTGAGCTTTGGCATCACTGCGTTGATGGTGAAAGAAATGGCGAGTACTTTATGGACTGGCCAGTTACTGAAGACTACTGCAAAAAACTAGCTGAAGCGTTTGGTATTTCAATCTACTTTAGCTGGAAGATTGGTGGTTTCCGTTCGGAGATGTTACGCGATAATGAGCTTACTAAACCCTGTCAGTTTGAAACACCCGAGCAAGGTGTTATTCAATCTGGTGGAGTATCAGGAAAGCCCAATACTCGCAAAGTCTTCCCTCAGGTCGCTGCTTCGCTCAGTGTGAGGTGGTGCTCAAGCTATTTAAAAATCGATGTTTCACAAAAAGCTATTACGAATCAATTGCGCTTCTGCAATTCAAAAACTCTGTTTGTTACCGGCGAGCGAGCACAAGAAAGTTCTGCCCGTGCTAACTATAAAGTTTTTGAGCCTCATAAAGCTGATAACCGTAATGGGAAATCGAAACGTCATGTAGATGCATACCGCCCAGTTCATGGATGGGATGAATCACAAGTTTGGGAGATAATTGAGCGGTACAAGGTAAATCCTCACCCTGCATATCGTGCGGGATGGGGCAGGTTATCATGTATCAGTTGCATCTTTGGTAATGCTGATCAGTGGGCCAGTGTAAGACGTGTTTCGCCAAAGCAATTTGACGAAATCGCTTACTATGAATCACAGTTCGGTAAGACCATTCATCGGAAGTACTCAGTTACAGAATTAGCAGATAAAGGAACGCCCTATGCTGCTATTACTGAAGAATTGATTGCTTTGGGTATGGCGGAAACATTCAATGAGCCAATCATATTGGATCAATGGTCGTTACCTGCTGGTGCCTTCGGTGATTCTTCTACCGGACCATCTTAATAACCCTTGGGGGTGCTATACCCCGCAAGGGTATTCACCTCCTCAAATTTGAGGAGCTACAAATGAAAAAAAGCAAACGATTTGAATCTGTTGTTCGCCTTCCCCCGGAAGATAGCGGGCTTCAGCATTCGATAGTTCGATTGAGTAACAACCACATCGACTCGAAAAAACGCGACACTACAAAGTTCTTTCGGCGTGATGCGGTAGTTGTTATCAATAAATACAACGGTGAAAAAGTCTTGCGTTATGTCATGGGAAACCCAGGCCTTTCAATTACGAAGGACAGCCTGGCAATTGATTATGATGCAGTCGATCACCTTGGCATTAAATATAAAGAGAAAGTGAACGTGGAAGTTAGGGCTGCCAGCACCATTGAGGTGCTCATGTGGTTTTGGCATCACCCGGATCTGTCAGTAAATCTATCCGTTCGGCTTGGCGTTATTGGGGCTGTGCTTGGAGTACTTGGTTTTATGACTGGTATTGCTTCAATGTTCGCTTAAATCTGCGGGGCCTGTATGGCCCCATTTTTTTATGCAATGCACTTACACTGAAGTTCAAAAACTGTTTCTGTTGTTTCAGGAGGATCGACCTTAATCCCAAGTGTTTTCTCAAGGAATTCTGCTGAGACCTCGGGAGGGATGCACTCAAAGAACAATCTCTCTACACACCATTGATCAGGTGAAGTTCGCTTTTCGGCAACCTCCGGAAGTGCCATTTGAAGTACCTTGTTGACAGCTATGTCCAGTTCTTTCCCAAACTCCAAATAGTCAATTTCATCGCGATCGTCTGACATATGTGTCTGGCTCCAAATATAGATCGGCATACAATATACACTCACTTACTTCAGTTCCTACTTTACATAACGCCCCGAAAAGGGGGTATATCCAGGGCATGGATTTAGATATAGTCTGATAAAGTAAAACTTTTGATTTGCTCAGGAAATATTCAATGGCAGTCATAGAATACGGCCCTGATCGACCCCATGGTGGTGGTTTTGTCGGCCTTCGAGTGTTCGTTAAGAAAGTCGGTGAAAAGCCTTTCCAAAAGTACTTCTCATTCAAAGGTCTTTCTGATTCTCAGGTCGCAGAAGCTCGATCTGAAGCCGATAGATAGACTTGACCAAAAACATACTGAGGACGCCAAATTACGGCTAACCTCTCATCGCTTATATCAGCCATCCAGAAGCCCTTTATCTTCTGTACTGGGGATCTCTGTCGGACTTGTTAGCAGGCATCATGAGAATGGCGGCTTCCGTCATGAGCTTGTGGTTAACGTGGCCGGTGCCGATCGATCAGTGAACAAAGCTGGTAGCTTTTCACGTCAAACCAAGTCGATTACCACCTATGACTATGAGTGGTTTGTAAAAGCCTGGCGCAAAGCCTGCAAGGATAAAGCGGGGATCTCCGGGCTTCGCCGGACGCCATCACGATGGTACCAGTCAGTACCCTCCGAGAAGGAGGTGCAAAAATTCATCAAAGATAAGGTCGCCTCGAAGCTAAAAGCCGCCTAATCCTAAAAATAGCACCTTAACGGTGGTTCTGGCCGGGCAGGGTAATTCGCTACTCCTGATATTATTGAGCTAAATAACTAGCCTTTAGGAACACAGGTGTCTCGATTTCTCTCTTTCCTCAAATACAACAAATCAGCGATCACAGTGGCATTATTCTGTATCGGATTCACCTGCTGGTGGGCCTTAAAACTTGATTCAGGCCCCATGATCTACCGCCACGCAACCCCCCAGAAGCTGGAGGCAGCTTACCAGGATACATTCTTACCCTATTTCAATGGTAGAGATATAGTGTCTCTGAGGTTCGGAAGGAAAAATGCCCATGCTTCTGAGCGGGTTCCGGTAGAGATCAGCTCAAAGTTTGGAGATGAAGAGTGGCTGGCGGCCAATGGCATGACCGGCCCTGTCCTTATCAATATTGATCCCGAGGGTGAAACCCTCTCTTTGTATTGGGACATTCCCGACGACAAAACCTTTGATGATTCATTGAGCCTGCTGGCGGATGTCACATGGGACATTTTGCAGCAATATGACGATATTGAATCTGTAAAAAGCACATACACGGATTAGAGTCTGAGATGGGACTATCGCGAAAACAAGCTCTAATCGTATCGTCAATGTGTTTAGTGATGCTTTGCCTGGGTGTGTGGGTTGGCAACGGCATTGCTGTATCCGACCCTGAGAGATGTGCTCAGATATTAGGGCATGACCGCCAGGGTTGAATACTGCCGAGATGGCGGCTATTATTGTCCCATTACCGCTTTGTCGGTGAAAAATGGTAGCTGACCATAAACAGCATTCTTCTTTCCCAACCGGGTATATCACTACCTGCTGGGATCGTGGTGTACCCAATGACTATTGGAGGCACCATGTCTATCTCTCTTCATGATCGAATGCTTAGCGCTGCTGAGCAGCTCAATCTTCCAAAGCAGTATAAGTCAGACCTTGATGATGATCCTCGCGTCCTTAGCGCATTTGAGGGTTGCTCTTTCATCTGGTTGCTACGGACTTGTGGTTCTACTCTCATACCTCTCAAGGTCGGAGCTGACCCCTGTTACGTCACCAACTGGCTATACGGCTCTCACGGTCAAGAAGTTCATGCCTTTCTAATTGATGAAAAGCATTTGACTGTTGAAAAGATTAATTTTGAAGAAGCTGAAAAGCTGATTCTGTCGCCCCCTGAGCAAATCACGGCTCTCATGTCATTTGAGGCTGTGCATTCGACTGTTTCCAGTGTTCTGGAATCAGGCAGCGAAAGGGGAGTCTGGGGAACATTCTCGTCCCCAACATTAGATTGTGCTGACTGGCAGAAGTGGGAAGCCTACTTCAGAAATTCAGGAAACTCTCTAATGCAGACGTTTATGCATAAGGCTTTAAGTCGTCGTGCTGCTTCCCTCAACTGAGGGTTAAGTAATGTCTGATAAAACCGAATACGCCAAATCACTTGGTTACCACGGAGAACAAAGTGTCATTGTTATTGATGGCAAAGTTGTGTCCCATGGTTTCCTCGATTGGTTAGCGTTCTGCTACAAGCTACGAAAGTAGTTTAACCCTACAGGGGGCACTCCCCCTTGCGGGGGATGTGTCTCCATCATTTATGGAGATCATCATGATTAATCAAAATCCAGTTCTACCTCCAAATCCATTTGACCAATCTGTTATGGAAGCCGTCTTTGGTCCATTGGGGTTATTGCTTCATTACTACAAGAGGTTCCCAAATGGCGCTAATCCAGCATTTGCAACTGCTGGTGCCAGCAATGAAGGTTGATGGCCGTGATGCCGAAGCCATCCTGTTCTACTCAATTGAGGCTTGGTACAGGGCTGGTGGAAAAGGTCCGATAATTGTCAATCTTCAGAAGCTTGCTGAGCAACACCTTGAGAATTCAAAGAAGGTTGTTGAAGAGGCGCTTCAACGTGTATGTGGAGCAATTAACTAACCCTTGGGGGCGTGACCCTTCGGGGTTACCCCTCCGATTTTGGAGGCAACTATGGCACAGCCCATACCGACTGACAGTATTGAAGAACGGCTCTTTGTTGGAAAGTACCCTTGTGGTCTTGTATACGCCGATAGAGCTACTGAAGAACACGGTGACTATAAACGTCTTGCGTTTCTCAGCTATTCAACACTGGAACTGTCATTTCAATCTGACTGCCCTGATTTCTTTAAAGCCGATATCCTTGAAGATGCACAACGGCTTCAAAGTCAGAAAGGGCAGGAATATCAAATTTCATCGAGCGGCCAAACAATAACGCTTGGCCACGGCATCGAATGACACACCATTAACCCAATAGGGGCTCTGTCCCTTGCGGGGTAGTGCCCCCTAAAGATTTGGAGGCACTATGTTAAAGCGATATTTTCGGCACTTCTTGAAACAGCGTGGTTTCTCTGAAGTAAACGATGTGCTTTATTCCTTGGGGTACTGCCAAGGTGATGGATGCAGCTTCACTGCATCTCTGGATCTCTCTGAGGTCAAAGCACTGTTACCTTTCGTTTATTCTGATGATCATACGAGAGCAACTGATCGAGTAAAAAACCTGATCAGTTTGCGCAATTTGGGGAAGGTGCTTGAAACCGAGGAAGACCTTACGGTGACTATTTCTCAGTCGGGCAATTATGTCCATGAGAACACTATGAGTTTTGACTGGGAAACTCCCTGGGGAGATGCCGAGGGCAGTGCAGATCTCTACGATGACCTGGTTGATCGCATCGAAGAATATGCCAAAGATACTGCGAAAGTAATGGCCGATGTTGGCTATTCGATTATCGAGGCATTTCAGCAGGAAGAAGAGTGTACATGGTCTTTCAAGACTGATCGCTATCTCTTTCAGTTGATAGAAACTAACGAAGAAGCCTGTAATACACTGGTCTCTGACTATGATGAAGACTTCTTTATATCGTTGGTTGAGTCCTTGATTGCTGGAAAATCGAAAATCACCGGCCTGAAGGCTCAGGTTTTTGATCTGACGGCTGTTGACATCGATAATGTCAGTGTTGAGGAACCATTAGAGGTAATCCATCTTGGGGGCGTTGAATACAGTCCTGGAGATAGAAGCTATGGTGGTTGTCGCCGTGAGCTCGTTGGTGAGTTGATCTCTGAAATTAGAGGTTCTACCCAGCAGACGCAGCGCCAGGCAGCATGAGATAACCGGGGGGGGAAACCCCTGGTTATTTCCTTGGCTTTTCCCCGGAGAGACCAAAGAAATAACCAGAATTCGCCACTTGTGGTGATGTTGGTAGCTGACCAACTCAATAATTCAGCATTTCATTAACCCTACAGGGGCATTGCTCCCTGTGGGGATCGTGCCTCTTCAAAATACGGAGGTACGATGAGTATAAAATTGCTATACAGCAGCTTTGAACCACAGTTTTACAGCTGGTATACATGGTTTTACCGTGTGTATCCAAAAGTGAAATTCGTTGTTGATTTGCTGATCATTCTTAAGATTTTTATCTGCTCGCTGGTTCCAAGTTTTAACCTGTTGAATTGGTAATGGTAAAACTCTTAAGTATCCCAAACAGGGGTGCATACCCTGTTGGGTATGCATCCCATCAAAATATTAGGATGCACTATGTCACACTCTATTAGCACAGGCGGTTCGGTTAGTTTTATCGAGCCACCAAAAGGCATTGTCGATCGCATTTATGAGGTCGTCCATGTCGTTGAAAATGTACTTCCGAATGAAGATGTTTGTGTAGTTAGCGCCCCAGGTGTTAACCCTATCGCAGCATTGGAATCGGAACTCAAACCTACTCACTAACTAAAGGAGAAACACTATGTCGGCAGCGACTAAACTACCGTACTACGATGCCTCCAAGGTTAGAGAGAAAGCTTCTGGCCGCTGGCTGGAAATCTTTGCCTATCTCGCTTACGAGGAATTTGGCGAAGCTATTCAAAAACCTAAGAAGCATCATACTTGCCCAATCCACGGCACTAGAAATAAGAGCGGGAAAGGTGATGGCTTTAAGTTTTTTAAAGATGTAGTTGACTCTGGGGGTGGTGTTTGTAACACCTGTGGCCCTTTTCCTGATGGTTTTCGTCTCCTTCAAGAAGTTAAGGGATGGGACTTCAGGACAACTCTTGCGCATGTTGCAGAGTTCGTTGGGGTAAAGTCTGAACAGGAAGAGCGCGAAGCCAAAAAATCTTCTCGCAGTAGTACTTCCAAACCGGCTCCCACGCAGCCTCAATCTACTACCGCTAGTCAATCTGGAGGCGTCGTTCCGATTTCACCTCAAGTGAATCAGGTTGAGCCCTCAGCTCATGATGTTTCAAAGTTTGCTCCAACGCCTGAACGGATGGAGGAGATTAAGAAACTTCAAGAGCAGATTGCAAAGCGACAGGCCCAGGCCAGTGCCGAAGCACAGGAGCAGATCGATCGCATTTGGCGTGAATCAATTCCTTTGAACAATGGCATTCCTGGACCACTCTACAAGTACCTCCAAAAGCGAGCGGTATTGCTTCGGCTGGAGGTGTTGCTAGAAGGTGATAACATTCGTTTTCACCGTGAGTTGCCTTATTACGATGAGGACGATGATGGCAAAGTGATTGTTGTTGGGAAGTTCCCTGCAATGATTGCTGCTATTAGAGATCTCAAGGGCAACATTATCACTTTGCATCGGACCTATCTCACCCCTCGTGGTGCTAAGGCCAATGTTGAGTGTCCTCGCAAGATGATGGCAGTACCAGATGACAAAACTGTAACTGGTTGTGCTATTCAGCTTGGCGGGTTCCCTACTGACGGAGTGATAGGCGTTGCGGAGGGTTATGAAACCGCTGCTTCACCTTTGCGGGTCTATGGTATTCCAACCTGGTCCTGTGTCTCTGCTTCCATCCTCGAACAGTTTGAACCGCCGAAAGGTGTTCACACTGTCATTGGCTGGGAAGACAAAGACCGTTCGTTGAGAGGGGAGTTGGCCATGCAGGCACTCAAGGTCAATCTCGAAGAAAAAGGTATTCGGTTCATCCGCATGCCTATTCGTCGAAAGATCCCTACCGGGGCCAAATCCATTGATTGGAATGATGTATTGGTCAAGGAAGGTATCATTGGCATGCCAGCATACAACCAACTGATGAAGGTGATTCAAGGAGGCTGAAATGGGCCTCTACAATGTTGCCTTTATTGACACTACTCCTGGTGCTAACGCGGAATGTCCTTTTTGCCCCCCTAAGGGGAACGAAGGCAGCCCGCAAGAATACTGGGAACTGTGTCGAAGCCGGTATAAAGCAGACCTCTGCTTTAGCCAGCGCATGGTCGTAGCGGCTAGCTATGCTGCTCGACCAGAAAATACAGTTGCGACAAAGCTTGAAGTTGTTGGCCCTTATGCAGAGCTAGTATGGAAAATACTTGCTTCGCTAAAAGGCACGGCGGAAGCTTCTAGCAGCTGAACTTTAAACACTAACCCGGAGGGGACAGTACCCCTCCTGGGGTGACTGTGCTCCTCCATAAATTAAGGAGCACATTATGAAAAAGCGCATCAAAGCATGGGCGAGAATGATCGCCGTGTTTTTTAAGCTATTTAAGCCTCACGTTTTCGACCGCAGAGAAGTAATTGCGGACGATCTCCGGAAAATCGGTACCTACAGCTTAGGGCTCGCCCTAGTTGCAGGAATCGTAGCAGGAGATAAAATAACAGATACTGAAGCTCTGGCCATTTTTGGTTTCGGGTTGATTGTCTGGTTAATCGGAATAGGTTTGAGTAGTAAACCTAAGGAGGACTAAGATGACCCCACTATTGTCTATGTTGGGCATCTTGTTGATTGTTATAGTGTTTCTCGCGTGGGGAGCATCTTCAGACAGTCACAAGAAACCACAAGCAAAAAAGGGTTAAAAGAGCCGTCTTCGGACGACTCACTTCATTAGATCTACCTCTAATAAAAAGGGCCAGTTTCTGGCCCTTTTTTTATATCCAAAATTCGAGCATATTTTGATCATATTCGTGCCACTGTCTTATCGACCTGGAGATCCTGTGGCTCCAGCGTCCCCTCCAGGGCACCATCATAGTGATCCTCATCGATAAACCCCAATCTGCTGGCTACCTGAACGGCAACGGTGTCCCGACCAAACTTCCTGGCCACAGCTGCTGCTCCGGGGCAGTGGGATACCTCTTTGGTGGTGTAATCTCCATCATCACTAAAATTCACCCCATCAGGCCTATACACCGTTTTATGGCACGAAAAAGTCATTGAGCAGGCTCTCGATGATTTCTTCCTTCCTGCCTTGCATAAGCTCAATCGCCTGGCCATCACTTCTGAAAGGGCAGTTTGCACAGGGCTTTTTTAAACTGAATTGCTTGTCCATTCCTTGAGAGTCTCTACTTTTTGAAACAGCATCTCACAACAATACGAAAGAGCAACGGCGTGCGACAAATACCACCGAAAAGGGGGTGTTTCTATGCCGGTGGTTTGAACCGATTTGGATAAACTACAGGCTCCGAAAGTCTTATAACCCAAGGATTCTAACATCAATGAATAGAGCGCAATTGCTATTTGCGGTACTTAGCTTTGTATCTGTACAGCAATCCTTCGCCCAAGAAGTACCCAAATGTCCCTCAACCCCATATTTGATCGTTTCTCCAGGGGAATACGACCACACCAGGTACGCTCCTTCACAGCAGGAACGCCTGTATGACGGTGGCTCATTCTTCGCCTCCATTGATGGTGAAGATGATGACAATGGTGATGGAGTGTCAGACTACCTTGTGCAACCTACATGGGTGGCCTCACATATCAAGGCATATCAAGCTGATCGGCCAAGCGGCTATGCTCCAGCATTCAAGCGCCCGAGTACTTGGTATCGGCTGAAGGTATTCGACGAAGAAAGGGAGCACTTTAAATCAAAAAAGCGTATCGATGACTCTTATCGCGGGGTTGGCAACACCTGGAATCGCGGCCACCTGGCTCAAAGGGCCGACGCTAACCGTATTGCTCCAGAGTACGGTTGCAATACTCACGTCTTCGCAAATGCTGTTCCTCAAAGGGCTTCGCTAAACCAAGGGATCTGGCTGGGCCTTGAAAACTACATCTCGTCCTTGGCCAACCAGAGAGGTGAGGTCTGGATAGTCACTGGTCCAATCTTTTCTAAGAACACTAAACTGGAGACGATCGGAGATGCTGGGGAGATCCCGGTACCCATCCCTGACCAGGTATTCAAAGTGGTCTTCATGGAATCCGATGCTGGTGTACAGGTACTTTCGTTTATCTATGACAACAAGTATGACGACACGCCACCTGAGTACAAATCTGGCAGGTGCCAAAGTGACCTACGTTATGACCACACACCTTTCCTGGTTTCTCTTGCCGATGTGGAAAGAGCTACCGGCCTGACCTTCTTCGGGGACGTTGATCAAGACCTATCAGAGTTCAAGGAGCTGAGGGCGAGCCGATTGCCTGCCTTGGAAGCAGACAATCATGTTGGTTATTGTTTATAAATTGGATACCACTATGAATATAAATAGAAATCTTTTTAGCCCTGCCAATCTTGTTAACTCACTGACCATGTGCTGCGTGGTAGGGGGCATCCTAGCCTGTGGTTATTACAAAGATTCCCCACAAATTGTTAGCATTGCATCGTTAATCGCGTTGGCTGCATGGATGGCCGATCGTGGCATGGCATATATGTATCGATCTACCTTCTCAAAGCTTACTGTGGCTGAAGCTACTGACCTGTCCTTTTTGAGGCAAATTATGTGATGCGCTGAATATTACGCCTGACAAATTGCTTTTGCCCGTACTCAATCACTACAAAAAGCACAAGAAAACGAGAAAGTAGAATCTGATCTAGACCCGCTCACGGTGCATATATTCCGTGGTCATGGTAGTTGAGGATAAAACCCATTACGTCTACTTATTGCTTTGGGCAGGTCGAAAATTACACACCCTCACAGGAGGAGGGTGTGCTTTCAAGGCTAGTCGGCTTTTGCAGCTTATTCGCTATGGCGATTTTTACCCGGTCAACCGCTGGGACCGAGTTCAGCTCGAGGCCTTGAATCGTCAATGATTTGCTAAAAATTTTGGGAGCTGCTTGTCACTTCGACTTTGCACCTTTGGCGAGCAGCCACAGCTTTCGTTGCGGCTTGTTCACATCAAAAATGCGGGAACAGGTTGATTTTGAGAGTTTTAAAATGGCCGTGTAATCATGTGTCCAGATAATGGTTGACGCATCAATTACAGACGTTAAAGGGGGATAGGCCAGGTTAATGCTCCTCGGAAGGCCATGGTTTGGCGTGGCCTACAGCGATTTTGGTCTTTGTCAGCGGGAAAAATCCCCAGAACTCCAAGATGCTACAGATTACAACCCCATCAAGCGGGAAGCTGCTACAAGTGTAAGAGTGTAAATGCAAATATAATTGATAATCAATCGTATCTGCGTTAATGTGTGTGCCATTACATTTTTGCTAGCTGTTTTTTTGGGGATTTATATCATGTTCAAGCGATCCTTATTCGCAGTGGCCATTGTGCTGGCCAATCAGTCCTTGGCCGACGGTGGCCGTATGGAGGAAGTCACCATCATCGGCGATCCAGCAGATGCGCAACAGCTACCGGGGTCTGCCTTTGTCGTTGATGAGCAAGAACTGGCGAAGTTTGAATACACCGATATCAACCGCATGGTGCGCCAGGTGCCAGGAGTTTATCTGCAAGAAGAGGACGGTTTTGGTCTGAGACCCAATATTGGTATTCGCGGTGCCGGTGCTGAGCGTTCCGAAAAGATTACCCTTATGGAAGACGGTGTGCTAATTGCCCCTGCGCCCTATTCGGCTCCCGCAGCCTACTACTTCCCGACTGCAGGGCGTATGAGCGGTGTTGAGGTGCTGAAGGGGGCCACTATTCTGCGTCACGGTCCATCGACGGTGGCGGGTGTGGTTAACCTGATCTCCACCCGTATTCCCGAGGAAGCTCATGGTCAGCTCAACCTGGAGGCTGGTGAATTCGGCAGCACTCGTGTCAATGCCAGCTATGGCGACAGCGGAGAAAATTGGGGATGGCTGGTGGAAACTCACCAGCAGGAGAGCGATGGCTTCAAGGATATTGACCGCTCTAGCCGCGACACAGGTTTTGATATAGAAGACTACGTGCTCAAGGGCCGCATCAACAGCGACAGCCAGGCGACTGTCTACCAGCAACTGGATGTCAAATTTCAGTACTCGGAAGAAACCTCCGACGAGACTTATGTTGGCCTTACCGATGCTGACTTCGATGCCGATGAAAATCGTCGCTACGGCCTGAGCGCGCTCGATCAGATGAATACCCGCCACTCGGGCGCCAATCTCCGTTACTTGCTACAACTCAACCCACAGCTCAGCCTGACCACTACCGCTTACTACAACAAATTCAAGCGTGACTGGTTTAAAGTTGACAAGATTGATGGCAGTAGTTTCGGTAGTGTAATCGACGCGGCTAACAATGGCGATCTAAACGCTCAGGGCATACTTGATGGCAACGTTGATGCGGACATCAGTATCAAGCACAATAACCGGGAGTACCTGAGCAAAGGGATTCAGTTGGTCGCAGACTGGACGTTTGCGAATCATCAGCTGCAAGGTGGCATCCGCTACCACGAAGATGACGTGGACCGCTTCCAGCCAACAGAAGTTTACCGACAGACCAGTGGTGAACTGATCTTTAACGCCATCAACGATCCCAGCTCGAGTAACAACCGTGTAGAGGAGGCTGAAGCGCTGGCATTGCATGTGATGGATGTCTGGGCTGTTACCGAGGCGCTGGAGTTGACTTTGGGTTTGCGTTACGAAGATATCGAAACCGAGCAACGCCGCTACAGTGACATAGCTCGCAGCTCCAGCACCGTAACCGCGGAAAATCGCGTTGATGAGTTATTGTGGAGCGTTGGTGGCACCTATGACCTGAATAGCCAGTGGCAGCTATTAGCAGGTGCCCATGCCGGTTTTGCTCCGGCCTCCCCGGGGTCTCAGGAAAATGTTGACCCGGAGAAGAGTACTAACTACGAAGCCGGCGCTCGCTTCCAAGGTGACAACTTGAGTATCTCCGCCGTAGCTTTCTACAGCGATTATGAAAATAAGGTCACCAACTGTTCGGTTGCATTCCCCTGCGGCGTTCTCACCAGTGGTTCGGAAAGTGAAGGAGAGTCGGAGACCAAAGGCCTGGAGTTCACCTTAAGCAGTAGCCTTTACCAAAATCGCGACCTCAACATCCCGCTGACGGTGAGCTACACCTACACCGATGCCGAAATTACCGATGCAGCCGATTCCGGTAACCAGGATGGCGACGTGCTACCCTATGTGCCGGAAAATGTCTTAAATGCCCAAGTTGGGTTTGAACTGGCTTCGGGCTGGAGTACCTACCTGAACGCCAGCTATGTCGATGAAATGTGTATTGAGACCAGTTGCGAGCGCCGCGGTGTTGATGACACTTTTCTGAAAACGGATGACGTGTTGGTCTTTGATTTGGCTACCCACTATCCGCTCAACGAAGCGACAAGCGTGTATCTAAAGGTGGATAATCTGTTCGATGAACAGGATATCGTCGCTCGCAGTCCGGGCGGGGCTCGTCCTGGGAAGCCCCGTACTGCAAAGGTAGGTTTTAAATTCACGTTCTAAGGGTTTCAGATCTCAATCGCTTTTCTCATTTCTCACGGGACACGCAGTTGTCCCGTGATTGTTTGTAGGGGCGGTCTGCTAAGCCAACATAACTTGTTCTGGTCAAGCCTAACCGGACACTTTCAATTGGACATCTCATAGCCCGCCGGTGACATACTGTTGTTAGCGGTATGCAGACAGTCATTGTTGTAATAGCGGATATACTCCGCCACATTCCGTTTCATATGCTCCCGTGTAGGCTGAGTCACTTTCAACACACAATCATGTTTGAGACTACCAAAGTAACAGCTTCGGCACTCCAGGTAACGGCATCATTGTCTAAAAGCAGAGTGTCCGGTTCAATCAGGCTGGAACAGAAGGAGATGGCACACCCTCACAGGAGGAGGGTGTGCTTTCAAGGCTAGTCGGCTTTTACAGCTTGTTCGCTATGGCGATGTACCCAGTGGTAAAGCACGGGCAATACAAAAAGTGTTAGCAACGTCGATGAAATAATACCTCCTATGACTACCGTTGCCAGAGGCCGCTGAACTTCAGCGCCAGTCCCCGTATTGAGTGCCATGGGTATGAAGCCGAGGCTTGCGACAAGTGCAGTCATTAATACCGGACGCAATCGGATTAATGCTCCATCAACAACTGACGCTAGCAGGTCGCCTTTTTCATGCCAGAGGTCGCGAATAAAGGCTAGCATTACCAAGCCGTTCAGCACGGCGACACCTGACAGGGCAATAAAACCAACTCCCGCTGAAATTGATAACGGCATGTCCCGCAACCAAAGGGCAAGAACACCTCCCGTGAGTGCTAAAGGAACGCCAGTAAAAATAATCAATGCATCCTTGAGCGAGCCGAAGGCCATCACCAATAAGCCGATAATAATCAACAGGGTGATTGGAACAACAATGGCCAAGCGCTGACTGGCAGATTCCAGCTGTTCGAAGGTGCCACCGTAATCCAGCCAGTACCCCGGTGGTACATCGACATCACTGCTAATACGTGCTTTGACATCGGCAACAAAGCTACCGAGGTCGCGGCCTCGTACATTCGCGGTGACCACCACCCGGCGCTTACCGTTTTCCCGACTGATTTGCGCAGGTCCCGGCGAAATATCCAGCGTAGCGACTTCTTCTAGGGGAATATAATCACCATTAGGTAGCGGGACGGGTAAAAAGGCCAGTCGGTCGATGTCGCGGCGCAGTGTTTCGGGTAAGCGCACAATCAACTCAAAGCGCCGGTCACCCTCGTACAGTAAGCCTGCCGATTCACCGCCAATGGCAGCAGATACCCAGTCTTGCAGCTCCACGACATTTAATCCGTATCTACCCAGCGCTGTACGTTTGGGAATGACTGACAAAGTTGGCAATCCGGTCACTTGCTCAACCCGCGCATCAGCCGCGCCAGACACCTGATTAATCGCTGTAAGTATTTCGTTGGCGGTTAATACCAATTGATCGAGGTCATCGCCAAATACCTTAATGCCAAGATCGGCACGTACACCGGAAATTAACTCGTTAAAACGCATTTGTATCGGTTGGGTAAACTCGTAGTTATTGCCCGGCAACTGTTCCAGGGAGGCTTCCATTTCTTCCACCAACTCATCCTTGGTTTTACTGGAATCTGGCCATTCACTGCGCGGTTTTAATATCACGAAATTATCCGCGACATTCGGTGGCATTGGGTCGGTAGCCACTTCGGCAGTACCGATACGGGCGAAGACCTTATCAACCTCGGGGAAGGATTTAATGCGTTGTTCAAGGATTTCCTGCATGGCGACGGCTTGCTCCAGCCCCGTGCCTGGAATACGCATGGCGTGTAGTGCGATATCACCCTCATTCAGCTGCGGAATAAATTCTGAGCCCAGGGTGCTTGCCAGCCAGATGCATCCCGCGACCAATACGGCTGCGAAACTCACAACCGCCCAACGAAATTTAAGTGCCAGCTGCAATAGCGGCCTATAAATGGATTTCGACTTGGTAATTACCACACTTTCCTTTTCGCTGATCTTGCCGCGTAAAAAGACGGCAACAGCGGCAGGGACGATAGTTAACGAAAACACCATGGCAGACAGTAATGCCATAACAACAGTTGCCGCCATAGGGTGAAACATTTTCCCTTCAACGCCGGTGAGGCTGAAAATGGGGATGTAGACTACGGTGATAATGGCGACACCAAACAAGCTAGGTCGAATCACTTCAGCAGTCGCTTCATATACCGTATTCAGGCGTTCGCGCATCGCTAGTTGACTGCCGTTTTGTTGTGCCATTGCTAATCGTCTTACCGAGTTTTCAACAATGATGACAGCACCATCGACGATTAAACCAAAATCCAGCGCGCCCAGACTCATCAGGTTGGCAGAGACTCCTGTTCTGACCATGCCAGTCATTGTTGCTAACATAGAGAGCGGGATGACCGCAGCGGTGATCAACGCTGCCCTGAAGTTACCAAGTAACGCAAATAACACAACAATGACCAGCAGTGCGCCTTCGAGCAGGTTTTTGGTGACGGTGGCAATGGCTTTGTCCACCAGTTGCGTCCGATCATAGACTGGCTCGACGGTTACCCCATCGGGTAGCGAGTCCTGTATGGCTTCGAGCTGGAGGGCAACATCGCGCGCCACAGTGCGGGAGTTAGCGCCGATCAGCATCATCGCTGTGCCGAGCACCGTTTCTTTACCGTCCTGCGTTGCAGCGCCAGAGCGTAGCTCCTTGCCAATACCAATCTCGGCCACATCCAGAATCTTTATCGGTACACTGTCGCGCTCGGTAATGATGACATTGCCGATGTCTTCTACGGTAGCCAATTGACCGGGAGAGCGTACCAGTAGTTGTTGGCCGTTGCGCTCGATGTAGCCCGCGCCACGATTATCATTATTGGCTTGCAGGGCATTGACCAGGTCTTCGACACTGATGCGGTAGTAGAGCAGCTTTTTAGGGTCCGGCGTCACATGGTATTGCTTATTGAAACCACCAATGCTGTTGATCTCGATCACGCCTTTGACCTGCGCCAACTGGGGTTTGATAATCCAGTCCTGAATCTCACGCAGGGCAGTCGCATCATAGGGCTGGCCGTTCGCCATGGTGGCATCGGGTGAGGCTTGCACCGTGTACATAAAGATTTCGCCAAGCCCGGTTGAAATAGGCCCCATCTTTGGTTCGATGCCGGGTGGCAATACGCTTTGGATCGCACCTAAGCGATTATCAATCAAATTACGTGCGGCATAGATATCGGTGCCTTCTTCAAATACGACAGTGACTTGAGACAGGCCATAGCGCGATAGTGAACGGGTATACGACAAGCTGGGTAACCCGTACAAGGCAGTCTCTACGGGATAGGTTATCCGCTGCTCTGCTTCCAGTGGTGAGTAACCCGGTGCCTCTGTATTAATTTGCACCTGTACATTGGTAATATCAGGCACGGCATCAATCGGCAATTTTTGGTAACTCCAGACGCCGATACCGATCACAATGAATATTAAACTGAGAAATAAATAGCGCCGCTCAATGGCAAGGCGCAGTATAGAATCAATCATGGTGCGCCCCTTAGTGTTCGTGTTCGGCTTCAGATTTTTCGATATCCGCTTTGATCAGATAGCTGTTTCGGTTGACATAGCGCTGGCTTGCGTTAATACCATCCAGTACTTCAACGTAATGATCATCGGCACGGCCAAGTGTTAAGGGCGCGAAGTGGTAAGTCTCCTCCTCTTGAATAAAAACACCGGAACGTCCGCCGAGCTGTTGCACCGCCTCTTTTTCAACGGCTAACGACACATTAAATTCGTCAATCACGATACGCCCCTCCACCAGTAAACCAGGCGATAGTCCCAGCTGCCTGTTATCCAGGTGTACGCGAGCGAGCTGATAGGGTTTATTAAGCGATGGAATGATATGGCTGATCTTGCCAGCAATGGTTTGTTTATCTGAGACAATCTCGACGGCTTGCCCTGTAGAGACGTTATCCCGTTGCGCTGGGTAGATACGCAGTTCGGCCCATAGCGTGTCAAAATCGGCGATGGAGAATAACACCTGATCCTTGGTGACTTCGCCGGTGTTGGCGTGGCGTTGTACGACCGTTCCAGAAATGGGAGCGCGTACCAAATATTTCTTCAGGCTTTCATCGGATTCTACTTCGGCGAGTAAGTCGCCCGCTTTGACTGTATCGCCGATACTGGCCTTAACAGAGGTAATCAATCCAGAAAAACGTGCCCGCATATGACTGAGTTGTTCCGGCCCGGTTGAGAGCACACCGTAACTGGTAATGGTTTGGTGGAGGATTTGTTCCGACGCGAAGGTTGTACCAATACCTACTTGGTCAGCCATATCGCCACTAATGCGACTGGCATTTTCTTCGTCGTCGTGAGCATCATCGTCTTCGTTAGTATCGCCATTTTTGTGCCTGTGATCAGGCTCATCACTTTCATCATGCTTGGCACTGTCAGTGGTATGAACCTCATGGTCATGGTCGTGACCATCGGAGTTTGCCTGAGAAAAAGCAGGGTTTGTTACGCTGAGAGTTACTGCGATAGTCAGGTATAAATAAAGTTGTGAAATTTTCATCGTGAATTCCTGTCGCTCTTGGCAAACTGTCTATTTGCCAAAGCGCTTTGTTAATAAGATAAATCGTTAGTTGCCAGTGGCTCTGCAATTAATTGCTCGATGAGTGTTTGATTGAGCTGTGCTGCAGTAGCGGCTTCAATATGTTGTTGCTTGGCAGTGAGCAGTTCTTCCTGTGCGGCAATCCAGTCTTGATAGCGGTAGCGACCGTTTTCATAGGCTTGTCGTGTCAAACGCAATGCCTGCTCCAGCGCGGGTAGGACATGTGAACTGAACTGCTCGACTGCAGCCTTATTCTCTTCGCGCTGAGAAAAGGCAGCGAACAAGCGGTTGTGTAACTTGAGCTGGGCATCAGCTTGCTGGTAGTCCACGGCATTGCGCTCGGCCAACGCCGAGGCGACGGCCCCTCGGTTACGTTTACCACTGAACAATGGAATCGAAACACCCGCAGTGAATGCAGTGTCATCTGTTTCTTCGAAACGCCTGACACCCAATTGCCAGCCAATATCCACGCGGCTTTGTGCCTGAGCCAGTTTGACCTCGGCATCTTTCAACCGAGCCTCGCTGGTGAAAATGGCAATAGCAGGTGAATGCTTGGCGCGTTGTAATAAACTGGCAAAATCATCGGAAGCGCCAAATGCAGACAGGCTGCCACTCAGCTCAGTAAAGTGGGGATTGGTACCGCCCCAAAAGCTGCTTAACGTTACCTTCTGACGATTAAAACTGCTGCGCAATGCCTGTAGTCGAATGGAAGTACGAGTGAGCGCTGCTTTAGCACGCATCACTTCCGCCTCTGGGGCAGCACCTTTAGACGCTCGCTGTTTAACGGTTTTTAGCATTTGCTCTGACAGCGCAACAGCCTCCATTGCAAGAGCAATGTTCTCTTGGGTGGAAAGAGAACGAATAAACGTTGTCGTTAATTCACCGAGTACATCCAGCGTTGCCGCTTGGCGCTCAAAATTTAAGCGGTCGGTTCTGGCATCAATCACCGCAACCCGTGAACGCGCCTTGGCACCCAGTTCAATCACAGAAGACAGTGCAAGGGTGGTTTCCGCGCTATCAACCCCATTAAACTCTCCACTGCCTGCGATGTTTTCGACCTCCAGCCCCAGGTTCAGGGCTGGAGAGAGCGAGCTGCTTTCGCGCTGTGCTACAAGGCTCTGCTGGCGAAAACGGTATTGGTACAACTGTGGATTGTTTTTCAGGGTGCGGGTGATGGCATCTTCCAGGGTTAGCGTTGTGGAAGCGTTGACGCGCCGCGACGCTTGTTCGGTGTCTTGCAGGGGCAACTTAGTTGAATCTGCCCAGCTAAACAGGGATAGGCTACCTAATAGTAAGGCAGCAATAATGCTTCGTGTTTGCATAAATCATAGTCCGATTTCTGTGAATATCAGTGCACACCACTGTGGCTGTATGCGGAAGTATTCGGCAACAGCAGGCGTGCAGGTAAAGATCAGAAATGATTTATACGTTGGGTGGGGGCGTGGGAGGTGCTTGAGAAAAGTTGAGGAGGTGTGGCTGATAAATAGCAAACTGCTGGCCATTCATATCACAGTTCAGAACGGGGATATTACTGGCGATGCTGCCGGTATGGCCGTGACAGCAATGTGAGCAATGCTCGCTGTCGCTATCTGAACCCGATTCATGCGGGCCATCGCTATCTAGGACATGCGCATAGTCGTCTCCATGGGGGTGTTCACCACCGGCGATATCGACTGTATTTTCGATACCCATAAAGAGTAACGAAAAGATAAACAGGTAAGAGATAAATGGACGCAACATTTGGTCAAGTCTATATCATTTGGTCTATATGACAAGCTGGATCAATGTGCATGAGATCACAGCGCTGCTTTTTTGGTGAATTTTTTTAACAATGCGACTAATTTCATCCTATGCTAGGGCTCAAGGCCCGTTGGACACACTATTTTGGGTAAAGTTTCCGTCCCGGCAAACCTCGTCGGGCAGCTCTAGTTCTATTGTTGTGTGGGACAAATGGTAGCGCTGCAAAATTGCTGAAATCTCTTGTTTAACCTCTTTCTGGGTTAAATTTCCAAGCGGCAAATCCAGTTCAAGGTGTGCGGTTAATACGTGGTTGTTACCATCAAGTGACCAAAGGTGGACGTGATGAACTCTTTTAACATTTTCAAGAGATACCAAGTCATTGATTATGTTTTGCTGAATTGTCTGGTCCGGTGTTGCCTGAAGAAAAACCTTAACGGTGTCAATGACGCTCCTAGCGACATTAAATAGTATAAATAGCGTAAAACCGATCGATAAGAGCGGATCTAGTATTGGGAGTTCGATAAAGGTAAGAACAAGCGCTATGAGTAATACTGCTACCCAGCCTAAAACGTCTTCCAGTAAATGCCAATTCAAAATCCGCTCATTCAGCGATTTCCCATGACTCAGTTTATAAGCCGCAAATCCATTAACAGCCACGCCAAATAGGGCTAGTAATATCATGCCCTCTGTATGCGGCATTTCGGGGTTAGATAAACGGGGTATGGCTTCGCTCAACACCCAAACAGAGCCGCCGATTAGAACCGCACCGTTAACCAGTGCTCCTAATAAGGAAAACCGCTGATAGCCGTAGCTATAGGTTTCATTGGCTTGCTTGTCAGCGATCTTGCTTAATATCCAGGCCAGTCCTATCGATAAGCTATCGCCGAGGTCATGAACCGCGTCCGCCATAATCGCTGTACTATTGGTGAGCCAACCACCAATAAATTCAATGATTGTGAACCCAAGATTGAGAAAGAATGCCCAACCGATACGCGTGGCGGATGGTTCATTATCGTGATTGTGCATACTGGATTAACCTAGCTCCATGATTCATGTTTTTCTTTTTGACATTGGTTTTTGGCGCTTCTTTGTGTTTGGCAACAGAGTGTAGCTATAGGCTAAAATAATTGCGTTCACGATTTCAATTGCAGAATACGGCGTGCGCCATTCAAAACGATTAGCCCGATCACGAATCCGATCACCAAATCCGGGTAGCGTGAACCTGTTAGTGCAACCAGTAAACCTGCCACGATAACCCCTAAATTAGCGATCACATCGTTGGCCGAAAAAATCCAACTCGCTTTCATATGTACGCCACTGTCTTTTTGCTTGTGGATCAGTACCAGGCACAGGCAGTTGGCTATCAATGCGATTAAACCAAAGCTCATCATGAGCATGGATAAGGGCTCACTGCCAAATATAAATCGCCTGATGACTTCACTCAGTGCGCCAAGTGCTAGAATCATTTGTAACCAGCCGGAAAAATGCGCAGCTCGCAGCTTCATACGGGCACCGTGACCAACTGCGTAGAGTGCTAATCCATAAACGGCAGCATCAGCAAACATATCCAGGGAATCCGCTATCAATCCGGTTGACTGGGCGTACCAGCCAACAACCATTTCAATACAAAACATGATGCCATTGATGGCTAACAGCCACTTGAGTATCCCGGCCTCTTTCTGATTGACGGCATCCTCCGAGGCGACAGCCTGAGATAATTCACTGCTGCCAACATTCTGGGTGGAGTCCAGCGTAGCGCCTAGACCCAGTGATTCGATACGTGACTGTATGGTTTCCAGGTTATTGTCATAAAAGACTTTGAGTTTTCGATGTGGCGTGTCAAATTCAAGGGCGATCCCTGGCCCAAGATCATCCAATGCCATACGGATCATCCGCTCTTCAGACGGGCAATCCATCTTGGGGATCGAGAATTGGCTGACAAATCCGCCGTTGGGTGGAGTGTCTGTCATAGGCGGTGAGGCTATATCGGCTTCTACCTGATTGGTACATTGCCCCGCGCAGCTATCCTTCATGAGAATACTCCTGTACTTAGATAGGATCGCAGTATAGACTCTATAGTAACTATAGAGTCAAGTTTCGGAGAGAGTGGTGCAGATTGGTGAGCTAGCGAAATTAACCGGGTGCTCCGTACAGACAATACGTTATTACGAAAAACAGAACCTACTTGAATCGACAGCACGCAGTGAAGGAAATTTTCGTCTGTATGATGCCTCAGCTGTTGAACAACTTATGTTTATTAAACATTGCCGTAGCCTTGACCTTGCTTTATCTGAGGTTCGTCAGTTGATCGAATTAAACCAATCGCCTGATATGCATTGCGATGATGTAAACAGTATGATTGATAATCATATTGAGCAAGTGGAGCAGCGCATGACGGAGCTAGAAAGGCTTCGACAACATCTAACATCGCTACGGGATAGCTGCTCAACTAACAGAACTGTCGAGGAGTGTGGCATTTTGAAAAACCTGTCGGCAAAGCAACTGGAGAATCCGTGATGCCTATTCCTTGTTATCTGATGCTATGCCTGCCGTAACGAATTCCTCCTAATTTTCGACCGCAGTATGGCCACAGCGAAAGCGAGTAGTACCAGTGTCTGGGACAATACTCCCTGCCAAGTTGAATTAACGCCAACCCATTCAATTGAAAAACTAACCGGCAATGGTGAAATATCGATAAAAGCGGCTTCTTGAAGAGCTGATACAGCCTTGCAGCGACGAAAAATAGTCAATCTTTCTAACGATATTATTCGAGGTTCAGGTACAGCCAGTCATTCGGAGGATCAAAGCCGCACAATATGAACTCGATATCAATGAGATCAGATAAGTACTGATAAGGCTGTATATGGCAGGGCTGATAGAGAAAGATGCGCGTAACAGTTACAAGTTATGTGACACAGACGAGCATGAAAGGAAAAGAGGAGATTAAAAAATAATCGGTTATGCTTTGGAATTTATTTAATAAAAACAGCCGGTTAAGGTTGTTTTGAGGGACGTGTATCTTGTAAGTAGACGCAGCGAGCCCTTGCAGAATCGAAGGAATTGAACTAATCTTCCTGCGTTGTGCTCTATGTACCCGAGACTTAAATTGACCGGCTTCTTTCAGTAAACCGAATTATGCGGACAGCAAAATACAGACATTTAATCGTAGCGCTACTGATGATGACTTTCATCGGTCAGGTAGTCGCGTCTACGAGTGTATCTTGCCAAAGTCCGTCTGCTCCAATGCAGGCCCCTGAACAGATGATGGATTCCGGCGTGATGGATCATTCTCAGCATATGGGTTCAGATACGGTCTCGTTGGATGGAATGGCTACCGCTGACTGCTGCCCTGATTGTGATTGCAGCTTGGGTGGGTGTTCCTCAGTGGCACTGCCTGCATACCAGTCTACTTTTTCTTCTAGCCTGAAGTCGCTAACCGGCCACTATGACGAGTCGGCTGATCTTCAGTTAGCTGTTTCTCTCTTTCGTCCGCCTATTGCCCGCTAATACAGGGTAAGTGCGCCTGAAATTCGGCGTTTTTTACTCAATTGTTATTGGCGGGAGTCTTCAGCGGTTTTCGATAAAAGACCTCAGAACTCCCAAATAGAAAGTCTGAAAAGACCTTATGCTCTGTGGGAGTTAGCATGAAATGGGTTGTTAGAAGTGTTGGGTGGATAGCCGCTACCACCTTGTTACTGTCGAGTGTAGTTGCGTGTTCCGATAAGGCGAGTTTAACCACTGCGTCGAGTTCAGTTTCCGGTGAAGCGATCTCGCTGGATGTCTATAAAAGTCGAACTTGTGGATGCTGCAAAAAGTGGGTTTCACATATCGAAGAATTCGGCTTTGAATCCGAAGTGCATCACCCAACAAATTTGAACAAGATAAAATCTGATAAAGGCATAGCGCCGCGTTATCAGTCCTGCCATACCGCTGTCACAAATGATGGCTATGTGTTTGAAGGGCATATCCCTGGCCCCGTCATCCAGCGCTTTCTCGCCGCTCCCCCTGAAGATGCCATTGGATTAGCTGTACCCGGTATGCCGGTGGGTAGCCCCGGTATGGAAGTGGGAGATCGCTTTGACCCTTATGACGTTTTGTTGCTGAAAAAAGATGGCAGCTCTGAAGTCTATCAGCATATCAGTGGGCCAACGGCTGGAAAGTGAACAGTGAGAGCAAACTATGAAAGATAAGCAATTAATCATGAGTTCCCCAATAGAGATTGACAGTTCACGCCGACGTTTTGTCACAGGCATGGCTGCAGGTGGGGCACTGCTAAGTCTGGGTTTAGGGCCGCAAATTTCCTTTGCAAGGCAACATACTGAACGCAGTCTTCCTCAAACCTTAACAGGCACCAAATTTGACCTGAATATAGGCTACCAATCGGTAAACTTTACCGGAAGAGAGCGAATTGCTACCGCTGTAAATGGCTCCGTGCCATCGCCGATTTTGCGTTGGCGAGAAGGCGACCGTGTCACTTTGCGCGTAACTAACAATCTCGCTCACGATAGTTCGATTCACTGGCATGGAATTATCCTGCCGACGGAGATGGATGGAGTGCCCGGTTTGAGCTTTGACGGCATTAAACCTGGCGAGACTTTCGAATACAGCTTTGATGTCAACCAGAGTGGGACGTACTGGTATCACAGTCACTCAGGGTTTCAGGAACAAACAGGCATGTATGGTGCCATCGTGATTGATCCGAAAGAACCGGACCCGGTGGCCTATGACCGGGATTATGTGGTGATGTTGTCGGACTGGTCTGATGAAACGCCAGAGGCTGTTTATGCCAAGCTAAAGAAACTTAGCCATTATTACAATTTTCGTGAGCGTACTGCCGGTGATCTGTGGCGTGACATCCGCAACAAAGGGGTAGCTCAGACCTGGAAGGAGCGCGCCATGTGGAACCAGATGCGTATGAGTGAAACCGATATCAGCGATGTGACCGGCTATACCTATACGTTTCTGATGAACGGTCAGACCCCTGATGACAACTGGCTAGGGCTGTTTAGAAAAGGGGAGAAGGTGCGGTTGCGCTTTATCAATAGTGCTGCCATGACCATTTTCGATGTCCGTATTCCTGGTCTAAAAATGACCGTTGTCGCCGCTGACGGACAGAATATCGATCCAGTCACAGTCGATGAATTCCGTATTGGTGTCGCGGAAACCTACGATGTGATTGTCGAACCCAGCGTAGAGTCAGCCTATACGGTATTTGCGCAAGCCATTGACCGTACCGGCTATGCGCGCGGCACGCTCTCTCCCAATCCTGAGTGGCAGGCGGAGGTTCCTGCTATGGACCCGGCACCTGTGCTGGGTCACCGAGATATGGGCATGGGAATGGATCACAGTATGCATGGGGGGCAGGCAATGGCTGGTATGGCGGCTATGGATCACAGTCAGCATGATATGGGGGCGAATAAGGGGATGGATCACAGCCAGCATGGTATGCAGACAGTTGATCATGGCCAGGGCTCGGGCCTTGGTAAAGCTGGTTTCGGTAGCAACAGGCCCATCAGCCATGTAAGCACTGAGTACGGCCCCCAAGTGGATATGCGGGCTGACAGCCCCATGGATGGTCTAAGCGATCCAGGTATTGGGTTGCGCGATCACCAGCGGCTGTACGGGCGGCGTGTACTGACTTACGCGGATATCTGCAACTATTACCCCACACACGATCCCCGAGAACCTAGCAGGGAAATCGAACTGCACTTGACTGGCAATATGAGTCGCTACATGTGGTCAATCAATGGGATCAAATTTTCTGATGCCGACCCAATCCAGTTGAAATACGGCGAACGTGTCCGATTTATCCTGGTGAATGACACCATGATGACACACCCTGTGCATCTCCATGGTATGTGGAGTGAACTGGAGACAGGCGATTCGAAATATATTCCCCGCAAGCACACCGTTATTGTACAGCCGGGATCTAAGATCAGTTATCTGGTCACCGCCGATGCGAGAGGCCGTTGGGCTTATCACTGTCATCTTCTCTATCACATGCCCGGTATGTTCCGGGAAGTCCGCGTGAGCTAAGGAGGTGATGATGAAAAGTGTAAAGACAATTGTATTCCAACTCGTTATGGCATTGGCTGCAACAGCTTCTATGGTCAACGTCAGTTTGGCTGGGGCTAAGGATGACCCGGTTCTTACCATGTTGCAGTTTGATCAGCTGGAGGTGCGGGACGGGGAAGACGAAAACCCGCTGGTATTGGAAGGCCAAGGCTGGATTGGTCAGGATCTGAATAAGTTTTGGCTCAAGGCTGATGTTGAGCGAGATGATGGAAAAACGAAGGAGGCTGAACTGCAGGCGCTATACAGCAAGGGAGTTGCGCCTTATTGGGATTTTCAGGTCGGTATACGAAGGGACTTTCAACCAACACCGACTCGAAATTGGGCAGTGATCGGGTTCCAAGGCCTTGCCCCCTACTTTTTTGAAGTAGATACGGCATTGTTTATCGGCGAAAGCGGTCGCACAGCGTTGCGAGTGGAGGCTGAATATGAACTGCTGTTTACCCAGAGGTTGATTTTGACGCCGGAGATTGAAGTCAATTTATATGGCAAAAACGATGAGGATCTAGGTATAGGTTCAGGTCTATCTGATATTGAGGCTGGATTAAGATTACGCTATGAAATCCGGCGAGAGTTTGCCCCATATATTGGTATTAACTGGAACAAGAGCTTTGGTAATACGGCTGATTTTGCGCGTGAAGAGGGAGAGGATACTGACGACCTACAATGGGTTATTGGTATCCGCGCGTGGTTTTAGCAGACATTAACAGATATTAAAGCAGCACTTTTATATTGATATGAGGATTTGCCTATGAAGAAAACAAAGATTGCAATTTATGTTTTATTAGCCGGTTTTTTTGCTGCCGGATTTGTCCATGCTCACGACCCGTCTCTGCATAAGGAAAAGATGGAAAAGCCAAAATGCGAGGCAATGAAAAATATGGATCACTCAAAGATGGATGCGAATGATCCGGTCATGCTGGCGATGATGAAAAAATGTAAGGGTGCAATGCATGACGATGAACATCATGCAGGGCATTCGGAGCATAAGACCGGCGATAAGAGCGAGCCCAATCAGATGAATCAACATAAAGATGGGCATAACCATTAACTTAACTGGTATGGCGGCAGGCACAGCTGCTTGCCGTTACTGGTTTTATTGAATGACCGTTGATGTCATTAGGAACATAAAATGAATATGGTTAAATCCCTTGTACTTATAGTGGCCGTTGTTTTGGTGGGAGGTGTGGGCTATCTGTACTCTGGGGCCTATCCTATGGGCGCTGACGTTCCTCACAACAAGCTTACTTATTGGTTATTGGAAACCCTGCGTGAGCAATCCATCAAGAAAGCTTCAGGAAGTATTAGTGTTCCTCCACTGGGTGATCCTGGATTGCTTCTCTCTGGTGGCGCTGACTATAACGATATGTGTGTTTCTTGCCACCTGAAGCCTGGAAAGGAGCAAAGCGATATGAGTATTGGTTTGTATCCGAAACCACCAAATCTGAGCAAGACCTCAATAGAGCATGGACATGATCATCCTGATCAAACAGATGCAGAGCAAACCGCTCGACGCCAGTTCTGGATTATCAAACACGGTATTAAGGCTTCAGGAATGCCCGCGTGGGGACCAACTCATGATGATGAGCGCATTTGGGCGATGGTTGCATTCCTGCAGAAGCTGCCTGAATTAAACCAAGAGCAATATCAAATTATTACAGCGCGAGACGAATCAAATACCTCGTCTCATCATTAACAAAAGCGAGAGAAATAATGAAATACTTAGTAGCTACAATCTGCATGCTAATGATATCTACGGCAGGTCATGCACATAATGGTGAAGATCCAGTGAGAGATTTGGAGAAAAAGAGATCTTATGTACTTCAGTACCAAAAAGATTTCCAGGTGGCTTCCAGCAAAACGGAAAAGATTAAGAGCATCAAGAGACAGGTATCTACATTAAGAAGTACTGTGTTACTTCTCAGAAATTCGTTAGCTAAAGAGAATAGCTCAGTCCGTGCTAGCCTAAGCAAGCATGATCTGGACTATCTGGCCGCAATGAAAAACAGTCTGAAAGATATGCAGGAATTGCTTGACCAATTAGAGGATACGATAGAGGGGTAACGGCATATGTCCCTGGCTGAGGATTCTTGCTGTCTTTTGGGGCGGATATATACCCCAGGAAGACAACCTATGTGTGCAACATTTGATTTAGGTCAACTATTGCTGCCAGCAATGATAATATGCTTTAAACGTTATAATTTAAGAGTGTGTCTATGATTCGTTTGATAGGAATAGCATTGGTGATTTGGGGGTTGATCGTTCAGCCTCTGATGGCCGCTATGCCTGCCCCAATAACGGATGAAAGCTCGCATTCTATTGCTATGGCAGATTCTGGTGTCATGGCCCACCCCATGGGGCATCATGGTAGTCAAGATGCAAAAGAGCAATCGAAAGCTCCTTGCCATGAAAAGACTGCCGACTCTGCTTCCTCTGAGTCCTGCGACAATTGCGATGTAGATTGCATGAATGGAATATGTGGCTCTTCCTGCGTGATGAGTGGGGCAACAGCATTCCAAAAGTCATCGGTTAATCTTGACCTGTTCAGCAGCTCTCTTGTAGCTGCTTCCTCAGGAGCACGTGCCCACGGGCTCCCTTCCCGTATTTTTCATCCTCCGAAACACGCCTAATGTCCGAAAGGCGTCACTGCGCCTGCTATTTCGGAATTCCTAAACGTTGACCTATTGACCTAGGTGCTACACCCAGGTTGTACGATCAAATCCTTGACCACGGTGCGTCTAACTTCAGCGCTCCGACAGTAACTGGAAAGTATTTGCGAAACCAATAGCTGATTGCGAATACACGTCAGGATGAAAGGTGTTATGAAAACGGTAACTGAAATCGCCAGACGATTTAATGTGAGTGCTGACACTATTCGGCACTACACCAAGCTGGGTTTGCTCTCCCCGGAAAGGGATACAGCCAACGGCTATCGACGTTATGGAATACAGCAAGAAAGACGCTTGCGCTTTCTATTGTCGGCCAAAAGACTGGGTTTCAGCCTGAAAGATATTCGAGAAATCCTGGATATGGCGGCGTCCGGTGATACCCCATGCCCGTTAGTTCGAAAACTCATCGACCAGCGACTGGAGGCCATTCGTGAAGAGATGCTTGATGCGCAGAAGCTCATGGCACGTATGGAATCGGCATCCAGTGATTGGCGTGAATTACCTGACCGTGCTCCTTCAGGGGAGAGTATTTGTCACCTTATCGAAACTTGGGATAGCGCCAATCACTTGATAGAGGAATACAGCGGTAATCATATCCAGGAGTCAAAGTCATGAATCGTAATGCAAATGGTCCAGATACTTCAGTCCGTTCCGCTGACACCCCAATGGAAGTCCATGGTTCGAAGAAGTCGTTTGAAGCTGAAACCTTAATAAGTAACGGGGAAATGGGTAAGACTGGTGGTGTAACAGGTCAAGCGAATTTGGTTGTACCTGGAATGGGCAGTGATCACTGCGCGGGCCTGGTGAAGCAATCACTCATGAGGTTAGAAAGGGTAAGTTCGGTTGAAAGTAATATCGCACTTCATCGAGTATCGGTGCGCTTTGATACGGAACAATTAGAGCTAACAGATTTGCAAAGCGCTGTGGAGAGAGGTGGTTATGAGGTTGACTCAATAAATAGAGAAAACGTTGCGCAACTTACACTCACTGTTCCCGGTATGGGTAGTGACCACTGCGCGGGTTTGATCGATACCTCTATTCGACGATTGTCAGGTGTTTATGCAATTGCGGCCAATATCGGCACTCATAAAGTGGTGGTTGATTACGACCGCCAAACATCCAGCGCCGATCTCATAGAACAGGCGGTGATAAAAGCCGGATACGATGTTACTTCTGTACATAAAGGTTCAGGATCAAGCTCGGCTGAGGGTGACTCGGAAGAACGCTACCTCAAAGAGGCCTGGCGTAGGCTGTGGTTTGCGGCAATACCGACCACCTTGATCATGCTATTGATGATTCCACAGATGTTTTGGCAGCCGATTCCCGGCTATTTATTGATCGTGGCGTTATTGGCGTTTCCCGTCGTATTTTTGCGGGGTGGTATGGCGACGCATCGCTCGGCCTGGCGGTCTCTAACCAATCGAACGGCGAATATGGACGTGCTCATTTCCATGGGCAGCTTGCCGCCGTATTTGATCGGTCTGATCGGTTTTTTCTATCCAATGACATCTTTTATCGAGATGGCCTCCACGATCATGACTTTTCATCTGCTAGGCAAATACCTGGAAACCCGAGCTAAGGGGCGAGCTTCGCAGGCGATCAAGCGTTTATTAACGCTCGGGGCTAAAACGGCTACGGTTTTGCGCGCCGGTAAGGAAGAGGAAGTACCGATCGCTGAGCTACAGGTGGGTGATTTGATGCTGGTGCGTCCTGGCGGAAAGATCCCCACCGATGGGGAGATCGTTGACGGTGTAAGTCATGTGGATGAGTCCATAGCCACTGGAGAATCCGTCCCGGTTGAGAAAACAGTTGGTGACAATGTCATAGGCGCTACCATCAACAAGGAAGGACTATTAAAAGTTCGGGCTACCCGGGTTGGGGGCGATACTTTTCTTGCTCAGGTCATTCGCCTCGTTGAAGAGGCTCAGGGTTCAAAAGTACCAATCCAGGAATTTGCCGACAGGGTAACCGCTCGATTTGTACCAGGGGTTATTGTTATCGCACTGGCGAGTTTCGTCGTGTGGCTACTGATGGCTGAAAGCCTACGTCCAGTCTTGCTTTGGGGAGCCAATGTTCTGCCCTGGGTAGACCCTACGCTTTCTCCATGGATGGCTGCTATCTTGGCTGCCGTAGCAGTACTCGTAATCGCCTGCCCGTGCGCGCTGGGGCTGGCGACGCCTACGGCCATTATGGTGGGTTCCGGGATGGGGGCTGAACGGGGTGTGTTGATTCGCTCCGGCGAAGCCATTCAGACATTCAAGGATATCAAGATGGTCGTCCTGGATAAGACGGGAACCATTACCGAGGGCAAGCCCGCGCTAACGAATGTACTTGCCACTGAAGGTTTTGAAGAAAACGAAGTGCTCATGTCGGCGGCGTCTGTGGAGGCTGGCTCGGAGCACCCGCTTGCGCAAGCAATTGTCGCGGGCGCTGAATCCAGGAACTTAAACGTTCCGGCTGTAAAGCAGTTCAAATCGCTCACGGCCCGGGGTGTCGAAGGTGTAGTGGGCGGTCGGCAGGTTCATGTTGGTAGTCGCCGCTTGCTGATGGAACTACAAATTGAACTTGGAGAAGAGCTGGATACGGCCCTGACTAAGCTGGAGAGCGAAGGCAAGACTGCCATGCTGGTGGCAATCGAAGGTCGTGCTGCGGGGCTTGTTGCCGTGGCTGATACGGTCAAAGCAGATTCCAAGTCGGCGATTGCGGCGTTGCACAGAATGGGCATACAGGTGGCGATGGTCACTGGCGACAACGAGCGCACGGCTCGGCACGTTGCTGACTTGGTGGGCATCGACGAGGTGCTAGCTGGAGTCTTGCCCGAAGGTAAAGTCGATGCCATCCGCCAGTTACAGGCAGAGCACGGGGATCGGGTGGCCATGGTCGGTGATGGCATCAATGATGCACCGGCGTTAAAACAGGCCAATGTGGGTATCGCCATCGGCGCGGGTGCTGATGTCGCCATTGAAGCAGCGGATGTCACTCTGGTACAGGGTGAGCTGAGCAAGCTGGTGGAGGCTATTCGGCTGTCTAAAGCCACCTTCCGCAAGATTCTCGAAAATCTCTTTTGGGCCTGGATCTACAACCTGGCTGCCATTCCCATTGCAGCTCTCGGGTTATTGCACCCCATGGTGGGTGTTGTGGCTATGACAACCAGTTCCCTGACGGTAATCGGCAATTCACTACTTTTGAAACGCACTCAACTGGAGGTGGAAAAATGAAACTGAGCGCAAATAAATTTGCACTGGCGGCGGCCATCAGTTTTGCCGCGCTATGGGTGCTGTGTACGTTACTTGTGGCTTTACTCCCCAGCCAGGCGATGCATGTGTCGGGAGCCATGCTGCACAGCAATATGATGACCTGGCAGTGGGATATGCGTTGGTCTGGATTGTTGGTCGGGTTGGTTGCCTGGTCGATAACGGCGGGGGTTACCGCATGGCTGACCGTAACCATTTACAACCGTTTGATCGCCGGAGGCCGAAATGGGTAAGAGTAATAAATCCTTTTGGATGACTCCTCAGGGACTGGTTGTCTTACTGTTTATCTCCTTTCCAACCTATTTCCTGTTTATCGAACATCGAGAGCATATTTTTCAATTCTTGCCCTATTTGATCCTGCTTTTATGTCCTCTGATGCACATTTTTATGCACGGTGGGCACGGGCATCATCACTCGACAGATCATGATAGCTCGCATGATTCATTCAAGGAGGAGACAAACAAAAATGAGGCCTACCGCGATGGTTATATTGAAGGCTTGAAAGCGGGTCGTGAAGAGCGAACCGATAAGGAGAACGACAATGCACGGTGAGTCAGCGTATGGGTTATGGACCCTCGTCATATTAAATTCAGCCATTTTTATTTTCTTCGCTTTCAGTTTTACCAAGCCGAAGACGCAACGTGACTGGCGGAGTCTGGGGGCTTTTTCCGCCTTTGTTGTTGCCTTGTTCACCGAAATGTATGGCTTTCCGCTCACAATCTATTTTCTCTCCGGCTGGTTGGCTGAGAAGTATCCTGGTGTTGATTTCCTGGCTCATGAAAACGGTCACTTGTTGCATACGATCCTTGGTTTTGAGGGTAACGCACACTTTGACCCATTACATATCGCCAGCAATGTGCTGATCGTGCTGGGGTTCTTCCTATTAGCGTCTGCTTGGAGCGTGTTACACAAGGCGCAGCAGGCCGGTGTATTAGCTACATCCGGATGGTACGCGCGTATGCGACATCCACAATACGTCGCCTTTGTCCTGATTATGTTTGGATTTTTGTTGCAATGGCCAACCATTCCTACGTTGGTCATGTTTCCCATTTTACTGTTGGTGTACCTCCGTCTCTCAAAAGCAGAGGAGCGCCAGGCCATTGAGCAATTTGGCGATCAATACATTCAGTACCGAAACAGCACACCGGCGTTTATTCCCCACTTTGGTCCGGTATCAGCTGAGCAACATTAATCGATTGATTTGAGAGGTAATTGCCTATGAGATCAAAACGAAATATCCGATATTTACTAACAAGCTACTAAATGATTAATGGAGAATTGTTATGAAAACCTTATTACTACCAATAGCTGTTTTAACAGTGCTAGGCCTGTCCTCAATGACAATGGCTAACGAATCACAGTCGTCAGACCAGGAGCCTGTAGCGAAGCAAGAAGAACAGCAGAAAAAGTTCAAACATGACCACCGCAAGCACAAAGGGATGCCATCTGCAGGTGAATCGGCTGCGACAGACAACGATGAATCCGTCGAGAAGCCGAAAAAGAAGAAAGTGCATAATCACAGGAAAGTGCATAAATAATAGTTTATTCGATTATTGTTTAAGTCGAGCGGATTAGCCCTTACCTAGCCATTATCCGAATCAGCTTATTGGTTAGGTGGGAATGGGAAAACAAAGGAGAGAGTTATGGATAGTAAACAGAAACACAAAGTCGGTGTGAACGAAGACTCTCTGATGGTACGTCATTTGAAATTAGAAGGTCCAGTGTATGAAAACCATCAGTCAATCATTCAAGAAATTGAAAAGCTATTGGGCGTAGATGCAGTATCTGTAAATCCATCAGAAAGTTTACTCAAGGTGGCCTATGACGCAACGAAACGAGAGCTGAATGAGATTGAAGAAATTATCAGGAAGCATGAATGCGATATTGCTGATGATTGGTGGACACATTTTAAAGAAGGTTATTACAAGTTTGTCGATCAGAACGTGAAAGATAACGCTAGCCATGAACCTTGGAGTTGTCACAAGCGACCACCCGGTAGGTAGTACCAATATCACAACGGAGACAAATTATGAAAACAAATAAACTAGCGAGCACTATCATGTTCACTGTCGCCGCGTTTAGTGTTTCAGTAGCGGCGCTAGCCGAGCCCACTGTTGAAGAGCTAGCCGAACGCTTGGAGCGCATGCAGCAGGAGATGGATCAGCTTAAGCAGCAGCTTAAGAAGAGTGCGACTAAAGAAGAGGTTCAAGTTATTAAGAAGGACGTCGCGACGGCTGGTGAGTGGTTACAACCCGATACCTTGATACATATGTCAGGCTACGCCGATGTGGGGTATGCCGACTCAGAATCAGAGGATGGTAGTTTCAATGTTGGCACTTTTGCACCCATCTTTCATTTTCAGTACCGCGATCTAGTAATGCTGGAATCGGAGTTGGAAGTTACGGTGGGGGACGATGGTGAGACTGAAACGGCGCTTAAATACCTAACCATCGACTGGTTTATCAATGACTATATGGTCTTAGTGGGCGGAAAATTCTTAAGCCCAATTGGTCAATTTCGACAAAATCTTCACCCCTCCTGGATCAATAAACTACCCTCGGCGCCACCTGGATTCGGCCATGATGGTGCGGCTCCGGTTTCTGATGTGGGTTTGCAGCTACGCGGTGGCTTTCCGATTGGAGAAATTAGGACTAACTATGCTATTTATGTCAGTAATGGCCCAGAATTAATCGCCGAATTTGAAGACGGAGAATATGAACTTGATGGCGTAGAGGCTGAAGGGTTTGGTTCTGATGGTGATGGTGAGAAAGTCGTGGGTGGACGCTTGGGTATAATTCCATTTGTGGGTTTCGAACTGGGTCTGTCGGCTGCGAGTGGTAAGGCAACCGTAACTTCAATTGAAGACGGCGACAGTAGCCTGCTAAGTAATGACGGGGCGCGAGATTACGATGTGTTGGGAGCGGATTTTAGCTGGCAATACAAATCATTCAATCTACGCGGTGAATATGTAGAGACCGAGGTTGGTGATGATACGGGTAGCGGTACTGCTGCATCGGACGGTGCTACCTGGGAGACTTGGTACACCCAGGGAACTTATCGATTTACTCAGTCCAAATGGGAGCTGGTTGCTCGCTACACAGATTTCGACTCGCCACATAACAGTCAGGATCAGCAACAGTGGGCTGTAGGGGGAAACTACCTCTTTACTAATAACTTTATCGGGAAGATTGCCTACGAATTTAATGATGGCCAGACCGGTACTGATGCCAGCCTGGATAGATTCCTGCTTCAAATGGCTTATGGCTTTTAACTGAGGAGAACTGTGATGAATAGTCTAATCTGGAGAAGCATTCGCAGCTTTGGCAAGAAAAATATACTTTTGTTACTCGCCGTACTGGTCGCGCAGTCAGTGTATGCACTTGATTACCCTGAAGAGGGAGACTTCGCTCAAGGTAGTAAATCATGGGCTGAAAATTGTGCGCGTTGCCACAACATGCGGAACCCTTCCGATCTTCGTGATGATCAGTGGGTAACAACTGTATTTCATATGAGAGTACGGGCGGGCCTTACGGGTCAGGAGGTACGCGATATTCTGACGTTTTTACAGCGCTCTAACGCTAAAGTACAAAATGTCGGTATGGAAAACGTCGAAACCAGGAAAAGCGAGTCAGCTGATATTTCTGGAAAGCAGATATATGAAAATAATTGCCTAGCTTGCCATGGCGCAAATGGCAAAGGAAGTATACCGGGTGTGCCTGACTTTACAGATAGAAAAGGCCGTCTATTGAAAGGGGATAGTGAGTTACTAAGTAATATTATCACCGGTATTCAAAGTCCAGGGAGTTCGATGCCTATGCCGCCACGAGGTGGAAATAGTCAGCTTTCAGATGCTGACCTTAATGCGGCCTTGAAATATATCAAAACAATCTCTTTTTGAATAGCGCTGTAAGAATTACGGTTTTTTCTTAATCAATTGCTCTAAAAGGAGTATTCGAAATGTTAAACAGAATAGTGAAGGTAAGTTTTCTGGTTGTTTTTTTGGGATTGCTGGCCGCTTGTGCAGGAAGCCCATTTTATCACGAGAATATCATGAAAGGCCAGGTAGTCGGCATTGATAGTAATGAAGTGGTTGTTTGCATTGGTAGCAAGGATGGTGCTGAATCGGGGCAGGAGCTTCAGGTTTATCGTTACATTTGGGAAGGCGCTGTAGAAGAAGGCGACGACGATTACAGGGTCGAGTACGTTGGCGTTGTAGAAATCAACTCGGTTGTTAATGACCATTTTGCGAGAGCAAGAGTATCAAGCGGTGACGTGAGAAAAAATGACATGGTGGAATTCAAGAAATAATGACTAACGACAGCAGGCGCTTTATTGAAAGGCGCAATTTTCATTTTTCCTCTCAGGTGGGTGACAACCTCCTGCGAGGAAGCATCTTGTCAGGGGAGCATAAAGCCGTATGAGACAAATAATGCAGTTTGCTTCAAGTGGCAAACATTCTTTCCGGGTGATACTTAGGGGGAGAGTGTTTTTGCGTAAATACAGATTGCTATTAGTTGTAGCGCCGCTCCTTATTGTGGCCGACAACTTGTATGCCGATGAAGTCAACCCTGTGGTGTTAAATGAAAATTCGGCAGTAAAAGTGGCTGTCAGTGACAATCCAAATCTGGCCGAAGTGCAAGAACGCTATAAAGCCCTGTTAGAAGTGCCGTCTCAAGTTGGTACTCTGCCGGACCCTATGGTCAGTCTGAATGCCATGAATTTTCCTACTGATACTTTTGACAGGGACCAAGAGCCCATGACTCAGCTTCAGGTAGGTGTCAGTCAGGTTATTCCTTTTCCGGGAAAGCTGGGACTAAAGGAGGAGGCTGCTGAATATGACGCGAAAGCAGCTGGGCATTCAGTCGATGAGGTGCGATTGCAGCTTGTGAAGAATGTGAAAAGCAAATGGTGGCAACTTTATTATCTAGATCGCGCTTTGGATACAGTAAAAAACAACCAGGCCTTACTTCGACAATTTATTACGGTTGCACAAACCAAGTACGAAACAGGAAAGGGGTTGCAGCAGGACGTACTACTGGCTCAGTTAGAGCTTTCCAGATTGATGGATCAAGAAATTCAGTTGAGGGCGATACGTCGCAATCAGGCGATAAAACTCAATATCCTAATGGATAGACCGGCGAATGATGTCATTGTCTTGCCTGTCCAAGTTTCCAAGTCTATGCCGGCTTTGGCTGATGAGAACTCGCTTTATCTGCAAGCTGAATATTCGCGTCCACTCCTCAAACAAATGGAAACCAAAATCGAAGCCGCCCAGTCACGCTTGGATTTGGCAAAGCGAGACTATTACCCCGACTTCAAATTGGGAGTTACTTACGGTGATCGAACCGGAGACAACCCTCCTCCTATGGGCGGGTCGAGATCAGATTTCTTTTCCGTCATGGTGGGTGTAAAAGTTCCACTTTATTCCGGGCGTAAACAGTCCAAAGCTGTTTCACAAAGAAGCAGTGAGCTGCAAATGAATCGCTATGCCTTACTGGATGAGAAGGGCCTAGTTACGGCAGCTATATCTTCTGCGGTTACAGATTATCAAGAAGCCAAGCAGCAATTTTCACTGTATGGCAGTGGCATCGTTCCACAAGCACAACAAACTGTTCAATCCATGTTGGCAGGATATCAGGTCAGTGAAGTCGATTTTCTTAACCTGGTTCGCAGTCAAATGACTCTCTTTAACTATGAATTGCAATATTGGAAGGCATTAAGTGATGCTAAACAAGCATTAGCACGCCTGGAGGCCGCTGTCGGCGAGGAATCTATTTATGAATAAATCGACACTTATTATCGCCGTGCTAATGCTAGGTATCGGGCTAGGGGCTGGATATTGGCTATCCGATAGGGGGGGCGCTACTACTGTGCCGACTGAGGAAAAAAAGCCTATTTTTTATCGCAATCCAATGAATCCCAGCGTTACTTCCCCTGTGCCAGCGAAGGATTCAATGGGCATGGACTATATACCAGTCTACGCAGAAGAGGATAACAAACCGTCTGAGCGGAAAATACTCTTCTACAGAAACCCGATGAACCCTTCTGTGACATCACCTGTACCCGCTAAAGATTCGATGGGTATGGATTATGTCCCAGTTTATGCCGATAACGAGCAAAGCGAAGTTGTAGGTACGGTCAAGATCGACCCTGTCGTGGTTCAGAACATTGGCGTGCGGACTGCTATTGCCAAGCAGGAGTCAATCAATCGAACCATTCGTGCCGTGGGTCGAGTGGATTTTGATGAAGAAAGTATGTCGCGATTGCACCCAAAGGTTGAAGGGTGGATTGAAGAAATCCGTGTCGATAAAACGGGGCAGAATGTGGCTAAGGACGATATTTTGCTCAGTATCTACTCACCTAAGTTGGTATCAACTCAGCAGGAATATTTATTAGCACTGAATAACCTGTCTGCTTTGAGCAAAAGCCAATTTGATGAAATCAGGCAAGGTGCAGAGGATCTGGTAAAGAGCTCTCGCGAACGCTTGGAATTGCTGGACGTGCCAGAGCATCAAATTCAAGAGCTGGAACAAACCCGGAAAGTGAAGAAAAGTCTGCATATACATTCACCAGTGGCCGGTACGGTGATCCGTATTGGCTCCCGCCAGGGTCAATTCGTTACGCCAAAGACTGAGCTGTACATGATGGTCGACCTAAGCAAGGTCTGGGTTTACGCTGATGTGTACGAGTATGAACTACCTTGGGTAAAAATTGGTGATGAAGTCGAGATGACCTTGGCATCCGTGCCTGGAAAGACCTTTAAAGGCTCGCTTCAGTATATCTACCCCTATGCGGAATCAAAGACACGAACCACGAAAGTCCGCCTCGTGTTTGACAACCAGGAGCTGCTGTTACGACCTGATATGTTTGCAGAGGTTAGCATTAAGTCGGACAAGCAAAATAGCACAGTGGTGATTCCGGCTGAAGCGGTGATTCGATCTGGTGGGCATCCGCAGGTATTCGTGGTTAGAGAACCTGGAAAATTTGAGCCTCGTTTAGTCGAACTAGGTGTCGAGTCCAGCGGCAAAGTTGCGGTACTAGATGGCGTCAGTGCGGGCGAGGAAGTAGTGACCTCAGCCCAGTTCCTGGTGGATTCGGAATCCAAGCTGCGTGAAGCAACGGCCAAAATGATGGAGGCCTCGCAGGATTCTGCAACAGACGGAGAAGGAGGCTCTCATAGCATGGAAGGCCATACAGGTATGAATCATAGTTCTGAGAGTATGGAAGGTCATTCCGAGATGGATATGAGTAAACAGGTGGATCATTCAGCACACGGAGTCCATGAACATGATTAACGCCATTATCAATGCCTCGCTACGTGATCGATTTATGGTGTTGATTGCGGCAGTGATCATCTCGCTCGTTGGTATTTTTGCTTACAAAAATGCACCGCTGGACGCGATTCCTGATTTGTCGGATGTTCAAGTCATTATATTTACTGAGTACCCTGGGCAATCACCCCAGGTGGTTGAAGACCAGGTCACATACCCTCTAACGACATCAATGCTGGCTGTGCCACGAACAAAGGTGGTTAGAGGGTATTCCTTTTTTGGTTTTTCCTTTGTGTACATCATCTTCGAAGATGGCACTGATATGTATTGGGCCCGCTCGCGCGTGCTGGAATCTATTAACTATGTCAGTGGCCGATTACCTCAAGGAATTACGCCAACGTTAGGGCCAGATGCCACGGGGGTAGGTTGGGTGTACGAATATGCTCTGGTCGATAAAACCGGTAAGCATGACTTGTCCCAATTACGTTCATTACAGGACTGGTATTTGCGGTACCCACTGCAAACGGTCGAAGGTGTCTCAGAAGTTGCGTCGGTTGGTGGTTACGTTAAACAGTATCAGGTTGAAGTCGACCCCAATGCTCTACTGCGCTACAACATACCGCTGAATAAGATCAAGATGGCCATCAAAATGTCCAACAAGGATGTGGGTGGCCGTCTGGTGGAGATGGCTGAAACGGAGTATATGGTTCGTGGATTGGGATATATACAGTCGATTGATGACCTCAATAGTATCCCCGTAAGTGTGGACAAAGACGGCACACCAATCCGACTGCAAGATGTAGCGCATGTGCAAATTGGTCCCGAGCTTCGCCGGGGGTTGGTTGACCTTAATGGTGAAGGCGAGGTTGCTGGTGGCGTTGTCATTATGCGCTTTGGCGAAAACGCATTGGCGACCATTCAGGCGGTGCGAGCCAAGCTGGAAGAACTGAAGGCCGGGCTGCCTGAAGGCGTTGAAATCGTCCCCGTGTATGATCGTGGTGACTTGATTGAGCGAGCTGTTAAAAGCCTGAATACCTCGCTCTTTCAGGAGCTGGTTATTGTCAGCTTGGTTGTGATCTTATTCTTGTTACACGCGCGATCAGCATTCGTGGCAATTATCACGCTACCCCTGGGAATCCTGATGGCCTTTATCATCATGCGTATTCAAGGGCTAAATGCCAACATTATGTCGTTGGGAGGGATAGCGATCACCATTGGCACCATGGTCGATGGGGCGATTGTGATGGTGGAAAATGCTCATAGCCGGTTGGCCGAGGCCCGTGAAGATAAGGGATCTGAGCTGACCCTGGATGAGCGTTGGAAAACGATAGGGGCATCTTGTCAGGAAGTAGGGCCAGCGTTGTTTTTTTCACTGCTCGTTATCACAGTCTCATTCCTGCCCATCTTCACCATGCAGGCGCAAGAAGGGCGATTATTTAGCCCACTGGCCTTTACTGCAACCTATGCGATGGCGGCATCAGCCATCCTGGCGATTACCCTTGTTCCTGTGATGATGGGGTATTTATTGCGCGGTAAGATAGTGGCTGAGCATAAGAATCCAATTAATCGCGCACTCCATGCCATTCATGGCCCTGCCCTGAAGCTTGCCATGCGATGGCGGAGTGTCACACTGGTATTAGCGGTAGGCTTGCTGGCAGCTACTTATTATCCGTATTCAAAGCTGGGTAGTGAATTTATGCCGCCCCTGGATGAGGGCGATATTCTCTATATGCCAACCACATTTCCAGGTATTTCGATTACTAAAGCCAAGGAGTTGCTTCAACAGACCGACAAAATCCTGTCTACATTTCCTGAGGTACATCATGTATTTGGTAAAGTTGGGCGAGCCGAATCAGCAACTGACTCAGCGCCTCTGGCTATGATCGAGACTACGGTACGACTTAAACCTAAAGAGGAATGGCCTGATCCCTCAAAATCCACCAAGGATCTGATGAATGAAATGGATCAGGCGATACAGTTTCCAGGCTTAGCGAATGCCTGGACGATGCCGATCAAAACCCGTATCGACATGCTGTCGACAGGCATTAAAACCCCTATTGGTATCAAGGTGTCGGGGCCTGATCTCAATGTTCTTCAACAGGTTTCCCAGGATATTGAGCAAGCCATGAAAACGCTGCCGGAAACAACTTCAGCCTTCGGTGACCGGGCAGTGGGTGGTTATTACCTTGACTTTGAAATCAACCGGGAGAGTGCAGCGCGCTATGGTCTTACCGTAGGTGCCGTGCAAGACATTATTCAAAGTGCCATTGGTGGCATGAATATCACTGAAACGGTCGAGGGACTTGAGCGGTATCCGGTGAATCTACGGTACCCGCGTGAACTACGTGATGATATGGAGACACTAAAGCGGGTGCTGATACCTACGCCAACAGGTACGCAAATTCCGCTGGCGATGGTCGCGAATATTGATTATCAGCGTGGTCCACCGGTGATTAAAAGTGAAGATGCGCGTCCTAATGCCTGGATATATGTTGATATTTCAACCTCGGATATCGGTGGCTATGTTGCCAAGGCAAAACGTGTCTTGGAGGAGCAGGTCAAAGTGCCCGCTGGCTATACGATCACCTGGTCAGGGCAATTTGAGTACATGGAACGTGCCGCAGCGCGTTTGAGCATTGTGGCACCAGCAACGCTTCTTATTATATTTCTGCTGCTCTATTTCAATTTCCGCAACATCACCGAGCCGTTAGTTGTGATGATGTCGATCCCGTTTGGTTTGGTTGGTGGCATCTGGCTTATCTATATTAATGATTACAACATGTCAGTCGCCGTGGCTGTGGGTTTTATTGCGTTGGCGGGAATGGCTGCGGAAATTGGCGTACTGGTATTAAGCTTTATCGATACGGAGATTGCCAAACGACGGGCTGCTTCCCAAGGTGTTTTGTCGTTTGATGAAATTAAGGACGCTGTACTCTCGGCGACATCAAAACGTGTACGACCGGTGGCTATGACGGCTATATCGACAATGGCAGGGTTAGTTCCCATTATGTTGAGTAGTGGCACGGGATCGGATGTTACGCATCGCATTGCTGCACCAATGCTGGGTGGAATGCTGACGGTCACAATTCTCAACCTATTGGTGTTGCCGGTCATTTATAGCTTCATCCTACAGTTCCAGGAAAAAGGAAGGACAGACTCTGTTGCGTTGGAAACCTTGCCTAAAGTGCCAGAGGGAGGAGAGTCTGCGTGATATTGGCTGTTGGTTTGGCATTTGCACTGGTGGCAGTTACTTTTGCTTTTCACTATCGGGTGCTTCTTTGGCTGGGTACAAATACGCCTAAACTCAACCTGCCAACACACACGCAGGTGTTAGTGATTGTTGTTGTGCTGTTTCTTACACACATTGTGGAGATTGGCATATACGCAGTCACTTACAGCTTGTCAGTATCCTCATTTGAGCTGGGCACGTTTCGAGGTTCACCAGTCACTGATGCTATGAGTTATTTATATTATTCGGGTGTCGTCTACACGACTTTGGGTTTGGGAGATATTCAGCCGGAAGGTCATATTCGGTTTATTACTGCCATGGAAGCGCTTAACGGCTTTCTGCTAATTACATGGTCTGCTTCATTTACGTTCTTGGCCATGGGGCGGTTATGGACTTGGGATAGTTCCTGTACAGGTCTAAATAACCGACAATGAAGAAAATGCGTATAGATATCAATGCTGTATGAGTCAACCAGTCTGAAGGAAAAGATGATAAGCAGATATAAATTAGCAATAGCTAGCACCTTAGTGCAGCGTTCTTGTTGAATAGTAAAGCGTGAACTCAACGATTCGCAGTGCACTAACGCCTTCGGCTATAGTATTGCTGATGTAATGCCATATCTCGAATCTAATTTAGTCCAATCGGAGTGTTAAAGACCCGTGAAAGAGAAGTGTCATATGAAAACTATTTTTTCATCAGTATTTGTTGAACGAGGCCACTCGTCACTGATTATTCTTTTAGTCATCCTGCTGTCCGCTTGCTCTGTCAATGCACAACCATCTGGCGAAAAGCAAGGGAATCCAGTGTCTGAGAGTGATCAAGCGGTTGAGAACAACTCCACAAGTGATTTTTCCAAAATACAGCGCGCGCTAGACCAAATGAACAGTAATTTAAAACAGACTGCGCCTCCTGATCAAAACAACTCCAAAAAAGCAATGCCCAACGATCAGCGTGCAGTAGAGGAAGGTTCAACGGTTTTGCAGGATGGCTCCAGCATGCAAGATCCCAAGAAAATGGGTATGGGTAGGGGAATGAACAAAGGCATGCATATGAATATGCCAATGAAAGGTATGCAGAAAGATAAAATGATGATGGGAAAATGCAAGGGCATGATGTGTAAAATGGGCATGAAAAACATGTCTATGATGGGGCGGCCACCTAAAGATCAAGCACTTGGAACCGCAAACGCTGATACAGCCCTGCCTGGCTACATGAGTGCAGCTCATCTCTATCACATCGGAGAAAATGAGTTTTTTTTAGATCACTCTGCGCATCTTGGTTTAACGCAAAATCAAACTGATCAACTTAAAGCCATTCAATCGCAATGGCAAAGCCAGAAAACCGCCATGATTTCAGAGCGAGATTCCCTCGAACAACGTCTGTGGGAATTTACCGCCTTGGGGCAACCTGATTATAAGGCGATTCAAAAAACAATAATGTCAATTGAATCGATAAATTCAAAGCTCAGGTTGACTTTCATAAAGCAGGTTGGCCAAGCGGTATCAGTTTTGACCGCTCAGCAAGTATCAAAGCTTACCGACGCCAAGCTTTGATCAACCTTAAGAGAGCACAGTGATGCCCCAAAAAAATAAAGTAAGAAAGTATTGGCCAACTGAACACTATTCGAGATTTCTACCGGCCGTGATGGTAGCAGTAGCAGCATTGCTAGTGGCCTTGTCAGTACATGCACAAAAATCTGACGCCGAGCATCGTAGCCATCACCCGGATGTCTATGGTGAGCAGAGTCAGTTAGAACCGGGCATTACAACAGGTGGCAAACCAGATAAACAGCCTTCCTCCGGCAATGGAATGGCTAGAGGTATGGAAGCTGGAATGGGCAAAATGATGGATGGCATGATGGAGAAAATGGGGGCACCAAAACCCAAGGATCTTTACCCATCATTGATGCGACTCCCCGAGTTACCCGAGAAAAAGCGCGAAGAAGTCCTAGCAAAAGCTGTTGGGCGCATGAAAGCCGGTACCGCCGTCATGGTCCAGGGATTTGATGCGTTGTCGCGGGCAGATGTACGGCAGGATTTTACACGGATGCAATCGGCAGTCCTGGAGATAGAACAAGGCTTAAGTCAATACAACAGCGGCTTAGCAGCAAAACGTGCTTTGACTGAGGGGCAAGCGCCTCGCCGAGTTGCCTTGCAATGGTTCAAGCGTGAAATGAATCTTCTGCCTACAGTCAGCTCTCACGAGCCCCCTCGGTTTCTGGGGATGACGCCATTGCATACGGGCATCATGTTGGTTCTCATCGCATTTGCCGTCACCATGATTTGGATGTACGTCTTCAGAATGCGTCGAGCGGGTGCTTTGATGGAAGAGCTTAGGCAGCAATCGCCTGCCGATGCAGATGCTTCGTCAAAGACACCTGAGGATAGTCAAAAGGAATCCCCTTCTGCCAATACCGCTGATGTCTCTAACACTGTTGTTCCAAATGGTGATGCCCCGGCCGCTGCCATCCCGAATAAAGCTGGCCGTTATACCGGACCTCTGCGAGTAACCGGTATATTTACTGAGACTCACGATGTTAAAACATTTCGCCTGGCACAGCCGGACGGAGAACAGCTGCCCTTTGATTACGAGCCGGGGCAATTTGTCACCTTCAGCTTATCGATTCCTGGCCAGGAAAAAATCGTCAAGCGTTCCTACACCATCGCCTCATCTCCAAGTCAACGTGACTATATGGAAGTCACTATTAAGAGAGAAGAGCACGGACTTGTTTCGCGCCATATGCACGACAGCGTCAAGCTCAATGATCTGCTGGAAATTAAAGCACCCAATGGCAAATTCTATTTTAACGGCCAGGGGGTAAACAGTGTCATGCTTATATCCGGCGGGGTAGGGATTACACCCATGATGAGTGCTGTTCGTTATCTCACGGCACAGTGTTGGGAAGGGGATATCTACTTCATCTTCAGCGCACGAACAACCCACGACTTTATTTTTGAGCAAGAGCTTCTCTATTTGCAGCGACGTCACAGCAACCTGCACGTGTTGATTAGCATGACTCGGGCGGAAGGCACAACCTGGATGGGGCCCCAAGGGCGACTAACCCCAGAGTTAATAAACGGGTTCGTACCTGAATTGACATCGAAAGTTGCCCACATCTGTGGCCCACCAGCCATGATGGATGCCATTTCCGATATGTTGCTTGAACTCGGCATGCCAAAGAACAGTATCAAGACTGAAGCATTTGGTGGCGAACCCCCCAAGGAAAAGGCCGCCCCTTCGACGGCATCGGGTACTGAGCCTTCAGCTGAAGCCTCGACTCATGAGGTGAAGTTTGTTGCGTCTGGAAAGCAAGGAAAGTCTGGTCCTGAAGAAACAATTCTAGAAGTGGCCGAAGCGCTGGACATCGATATTGAAAGTTCATGCAGAGCTGGAAGCTGTGGAACCTGTAAAGTGAAGCTGCTTAGCGGGAGCGTCGAGATGGATGTCGACGATGGCCTGGAAGACGAGGATAAAGCAGACGGTTATATACTGGCATGCCAGGCCATTCCCTCCACGCCGGTTGAAGTAGAGGCCTGACACGATGAATAACCAAGAACGTCAAATTGTCGGTGGACTACTAGTGCTTATGTTGCTGCTCTGGCTAGGCTTTATCTGGCATCGAGACCCTCGCTTCCCCGGCAGCTTTGAAGGCAGCCTGTTAGGGATTATTGCAGCGCTGTTGATGTTTGTTCCATTGCTTTACTTGGTTGTCAAACGGGTGAAGCCTTTGAAGAAATGGATCACCCGAAAAGTTTCTATGCCAAAGCTTCTCCTTTGGCATGTCTATGCTGGTGTACTCGGCCCTATATTGGGACTGCTTCACAGTGCCCACCGGTTTGACAGTTATGTGGGTTCTTCGTTGATCATTCTTATGTTTGTCGTGGTCATTAGTGGCTTTATTGGTCGCTACCTGCTCTCCCTGATTTCCTCCAGTTTACGCGATAAAAAAGCGTTAAGGAGTGACCTCCACTCGAAATTTCAACAGGTCAGAGTGGAGTTGGAAAACCAGAGACCAGAGGATCATCTCAGCCCAGTACAATCATTTCACCGATCGCTCTTGCCAGCACTCGTAGACGCCAGTTTTTGGTCTCAACATCCAGCCAAGACATCAACCGCACAGGCTCTCAAGCTGGTAGATGCCATATCCGATGTTGACTACAGCATCAAAATCCATGATATCGCTAAAGGGTGGTTTCAACGCTGGTTGAAGTTCCATATCTCCATTTCGTTGTTACTTTATGCGTTACTGATTTTTCATATTGGCTCTGAAATTTATTTTGGGTTGAGGTGGCTTTGAAAGCGCGTATTTGGACCTTCATCGGAATTGCATTGGCAGCGCTGTTAATCAGTCATCTGTGGCATCAATCGGATGACTCAACGGACATAAACTGGGAGCAAGCGGTGAGCCCAGGAGAATTGAGCACGGCTCATACTTTTCTTGAGAACAACTGTGAGGGTTGCCATACACCGGTACAAGGTGTGACACGTGAAAATTGCGTGATGTGTCACGCCAATGAATTAGAAATTCTTCAACGACAGCCTACCGCATTCCACGCCGATGTGACGGAATGTACTTCCTGTCACCAGGAGCACCATGGACGAAACGCCAAGATTTCCGTCATGGATCATAAATTCCTTACGACGGTGGGAATGGCCATGTTGCCAAACCCGAACATTCAATTCGATAAAGGGACGGCTACACGCGATTTTTTACAAAGTATCGTATCCAGTGATCGACCGACTGACCCATTGTTCGTGCACCCGAGTATTTCAGTGGAAGAATCCGTTTTACAGTGTGCTAGTTGTCATGGCAATGATGACCGTCATTTTGGCCTTTTTGGTAACGACTGTGCTTCGTGCCACAGAACAGATCAGTGGTCTTTACCGGAGTTCATACATCCGTCAAATCAATCCTACGATTGTAACCAATGTCACGAAGCTCCACCCAGCCATTACATGCAGCACTTTAAAATGATTTCTGCAAAAGTTGCTGGTCAACATAAGGCTAAGGTGGAAGAGTGTTTTGCTTGTCATCAGACGACATCGTGGAACGATATAAAACGAGCAGGGTGGTACAAGCACCATTGAACGATTCTAATCTACGATAGTCGTGGTGCATTTGAGGGGTCGGTTGCGACTGGGATGGCGTAACTTCCCTTAATTTAAAATTGAATATTTTGGCAGTGTAAACAAAGATTGAAAAACGAATCTTTTATAAAAATGGGATTGACATGAGTGTGCTTACGATAGAAATATTCGATGATATTGCGCTTGCCGTGAGTATCGCTGGAAGCGTGATCATTATTTGGAGTGTTCTGATTACGATTGTGAGATTCTCCTGGGCAGAGTTCTCGAAATTTAGGGAAAAAAATACCACTCACCACGATATGGAGAATATCCGAATAAGTTTCGGTGGGTACTTACTTTTCGGTTTGGATTTTATGCTGGCGGCGGACATTATTCATACGATACATAACCCGGAGCTAAAGGAACTCTATGTTCTTGCGTTAATAGTTGCTATTCGTTCAGTGATTAGCTTTTTTCTCACAAAGGAAATTCAAGAGTCTAAGGCTGTCGGAAAAGGAAAGGTCTAGCGAAAATTCTTTAGAATATGTTACACAATCTCTGTTTGCCCCGGTGCTTAATCTAACCGGTTTGCTGCACGTAGGCCGAAAGTAGCAGGCCTTACGCCAGTTTAATATTAATGAGGCGGGTACTGTACAGCTAGTTAAATAACAATTGCTGAAATGTCACCCCTGGAGAAGATATTCCCGTCAGAAAAAGTTATTTAACCACTGTTTGAAAAGATATTCAGTAGTAAAGATCTATTAGCACACCAAGGAAATTACCATGGCGTTTACAGATGAAAGAGTTAAAAATGAAATCGAATCATTTAACCAGGGCGTAGTTGAACGAAACCCGGCTGAGTATGAGTTTCACCAAGCTGTTCGAGAATTCACGGAGTCAGTCATGCCTTTCGTGATGGATAATGAAGAATATGCTGATGGACACATCCTGCAACGCATGACAGAGCCTGATCGAATCGTAATATTTCGTGTTTGTTGGGAAAATGACGAGGGACATATCTGTTGCAACCGTGCCTGGCGAGTACAATTTAATAACGCCATTGGTCCTTATAAAGGAGGGCTGAGGTTTCATCCAGGTGTCACACAAAGCATTTTAAAGTTTTTGGGATTTGAGCAAGTTTACAAGAATGCACTAACGGGGCTGCCAATGGGCGGCGCGAAGGGTGGGAGTAATTTTGACCCCAAAGGTAAGAGTGACAGAGAGGTGATGAGATTTTGTCAGTCGCTTATGACTGAGTTATCGCGACATATCGGCGAAGACACCGATATACCAGCGGGAGATATTGGTGTCGGCGCGAGAGAGATTAGCTATCTATTCGGACAATACAAAAGACTAAATAATCGTTTTGTCGGAACCTTGACAGGTAAAGGACTCTCTTTTGGTGGAAGCTTAATTCGATCCGAGGCAACCGGCTACGGTGTCGTGTATTTTACTAAACAGATGCTTGCGCATCATGACATTCAACTGGATGGGAAAAGTGCTGTTATATCCGGATCAGGAAATGTTGCCTTGTTTTGTGCAGAAAAACTGTTAGATGAAGGCGTAAAAGTATTGGCGCTTTCGGATTCGAGTGGATTTATTCATGATCCTGATGGCATTGATAGTGAAAAATTACATTGGCTAAGAGAGTTAAAGTTTGTCATGCGAGGTCGTATTAGTGAATACGTTGATAGATACCCCTCAGCCGATTTTTTTCCTGATCAACGTCCCTGGGTTATCAAAGCTGATTTGGCTTTCCCTTGTGCCACTCAAAATGAGTTAGATATAAATGATGCTAAAGCTTTGATAGACAATGGTGTGATAGCTCTGGCTGAAGGCGCCAACATGCCGACGACATTAGAAGCTGTCAGGCTATTTCAAGACAATGAAATTCTATTTGCGCCTGCAAAAGCAGCAAATGCTGGAGGAGTCGCTGTGTCAGGGCTGGAGCAAAGCCAGAATGCAATCAGGCTTGCCTGGACAAGAGAAGAAGTCGATGAAAAGTTAAAGCAAATTATGAAGCATATACACAGTCAGTGCCTACAGTATGGGAACGGTAGCGATGGAAAGATCAGCTATGTAGATGGCGCTAATATCGCGGGTTTTGTAAAAGCCGCAGATGCAATGCTGGCATACGGAATAGCATAAACAGAGGTTTTCGACTATCGCTGTAGGTTACTGCCAGCCGTTTAAGGCGACATGTCTGGCAGATAAATCCACTCAGCAATTAAACAGAAAACTGGAAGGGAGTCAGCATCGATGAACATCAACATCAGATGTACAAGCAATGTAGACATCCCCCTCCTGGCCTGGGTCATGTATACGGCTTCGCTCTAGACGCCCCTGGAGAGCGGTATTGGGCGAATCAGAACAAGGAATCTGCGTTTTACTTGAAAGGGTAGCCAGATCATCACAGACGCACTGGTGTCATTTATCCTAGTTTTGGGTTGCCGAGGTTGGCAGAAACCAGCTGCAGCCCTTTGTGGGTTCACCCCGGCAACAGAAAGGCCAAAGGTTTTGGACAATGCCGTGCCCTGGGTTACAGTGAAAGTAAAATCGCTGGGATCAGCGTTTGATCAAGTTGTTGAAGTGCTGTAAGCGGATTATCCCGATCTTTTGGTGATCGTCTAAGTCTAGAAAATTCTTAAGGACAAAAAATAGTTAGTCCATATTGGTTAGGAGACAAGGTTAAATGAGCAAGAGCGATCTACCTGATGACTACGTGCCAGCATTAAGGTTTTCATGGCTTACTGCTATTTATGACCCTGTTGTTAGGTGGACAACTAGGGAGTCCACCGTCAAAAACGCATTGATAGAGCAGGCTGAATTAAAGGAGGGTATGTCCGTACTCGATCTTGCATCTGGTACCGGTACTCTAGCCATAATCATCAAGAGAAAGTTTCCAGGTATTGATGTGGTGGGTGTAGATGGTGACGCCAAAATACTTCAAATTGGGGTGCTGGGGATTTTCCCTCGTAAACAGACAAAATCTTCTAGAGCCGCCGCTATTAGCGGGCTTCCAGGAGGTATTACTTTTCCCGAACCGGTAAATATCCCTCGATTGAGCACATAAGCTCCTCCAGAGCTGGTAGTTTTTCACTCAATTCGAAGGTATAGATACCCTTTAAGTTGATGTTATACCAAGCAACTGGGGATGCCTGTTTGACGATCTGTACCCGCTTGTTGTCTCCCTGATATTCGAAGCTCGTGAGTAACTGGCTGAGTATGCTGGAGTTAAAGTAGATGATGGCGTTGGTGACCAAGCGGGCGCACTCATTCCATAGCTGGATCTCTTCATCAGAACTCCCACGGAACTGATCCCCATTGACGTTGCTGATAGCTCGACGCAGCTGGTGATAGGCCTCCCCCCGGTTCAGGGCTCGCTGAACGTAGTTCCGCAGACTTACATCATCGATGTAGTTCAGCAGGTAATTTGCTTTTACCAGGCGATTGAACTCGGTCAGCGCCTCCAGCAAGGGATGGTTTTTCTTGTAACCTGAGAGTTTCCGAACCAACGTGGCTTGTGTGGTCTTTCGTTCTTTGAGCGACACAGCAATGCGCTGGATAGTATCCCAGTGTTGCATGATACGCTTGGTTTTGATGGCCTTTTTCAGGTGTAGCTGGATTCTCTGATCCTTATCTTCTTTCACATCGAACATCTCATTAATGACTCGACCAACCTGCGCGTAACGCGGCGCAAAGCTATATCCAAATAGGTCCAGTAGAGCGAAGTTGACATGATTAACCCCATGGGTATCCGTTGAGAGTACGTCCGGGGTGATCTCCGAGCTGTTATTCATCAACAAGTCAAAGATGTAGTGGGATTCGTGTTCATTCGCGCCGATCACCCGGGCATTGATGGCGGTATGGTTGGCAATTAAGCTCATGGCCGAGACGCCTTTCTGAGTACCGAAGTACTTCGAAGAGTAGCGCGTTTTGAAGGTCTCTCTCCGTGCCTCGAACTTTTGGCCATCGGCACTGGCGTGGATAACATCCTCTTGAATGTTGTAATGCTTGAAAATGGGCAGCTTTGCCGTTGCGTTGTTGATGGTGTCGTTGGCTGCATTCAGGCTATCCAGTCGCAGATAGTTTGCCTGAATGGTGCTGAGCTGGTCATAGGTTCGATCGGAGACTTGTGCCATACCGTAGATCCCTTGGTTAGTCGCATTTCCCACCAGAATCGCCAACAGGTCATATTCATGGACTCTGCTCTTGGGCTGCGAGCCCAGCACATGTTCAAAACAGTCAATGAACCGGGTGTCGCGATCCACCATACGCAAAACGTCGGCAACGCCCGTTGTCGGTATTTGCTGAAAGAAGGGGTTGTTGACCAGGTACTTTTTACTTGCCGTCGGCAACCGCCATAGGCGCTTACCCTTGGGATTACGTAGGATAATATTTCGGTTATCGTCTCGTTCTAGATATTCACTGACCTCATACAAACGGATCTCCAGATCCCTGGACATTTGCTCAATCAACTTGTTCGGTTCGGCGGACAACTTAGGTAGCTTAGTTTGCTCCAACAACTTGCTCTTATCCCTTCGCCAACGTTCCCGACTCACCAGATCAGCATCCAAGCTCCTGTATTTAATGATATTAGGCAAGGTCAGCTGGCCATTCAACCGATCGGGGATCTGCAGATACAGGTACCACTCGTAGCGACCTTGGTTAAAATTTCCGTCCTCGTCCTGCAAAAACGATAATTGTTTCTTGGGGGGAAGCCGGCAGTCTATATTTTCCTCTGAGATGATTCTATGTACTGAGAGCTCAAGCTGGGCTTGACCCAGCGCTGCCGCTAGGCGGATAGTTCCCTCGCTGCCTTCAAAGTGCAGACAAACAAACAGCTGTCGAAGCAACCCTTCCCTCAAGCTATCTCTCTGGTCATAATATTGCCACATAGCTTCCTCAACAGAACGCTTTTGTTCATTAAGGAACAGACATACAGATTCCAGTTCTTTAGCCGCAAGCAACTTCAGAGCCTGCTGCTTTACCGCCCCAAACGGTTGCGCTTGATCGATACGATCATCAATGAACAGATGAAGAACTTCCGCTGCCTTGCTGACGTTTTTAGCGGCGTTTTGCCAGTCTTGGTAAACCGATTCCTGTGCGTAGGCCTTGGCTTTTTGTTTTATCTGTCGAACATGATGAACAAAACCATCGGCAATGCGCTCCAATGCCTGTACCCAGCGGGTTTGCAGATAACACAACAGATAAAGCCGTTGATTGCCAGTAGATTGGCGCTGTAGCTTGGCACCGTAGTAATTCACCCGCTCAGCAAAGTGTTGCTGATTCTTCGAGGACAGAGATAACGCGCTCAACACCTCATTAACTTCCGGTATCCATGGTTGGATATAGGAATGCACTGCAAGTTCTTTCTCCAGCTCATTCCTCGTGAAGTTTCTGGCAGATTGACGCAACTGCCGCAGGGTTAATGTGTTATTTCCATTAACAAGTTCAGATAGCATCACTGCCAAATCCGCAGATATAAGATCCTCAAGTTGACGGGCAAACTGATCGTTTGTGACACTCACAACATCACTGATTAAGTCCTGCAGCACGGTGTACCCAGGGATGGCGATTTTTTGTGCTGACAAGTATTCTATAGCCCTATCGAATAGAGCTCTCGGTTGACCCCATGCCCGTGCATGCTCATTAAGATCCTTTGCCAACGCCGAACTATGATTGTTGTTGAGCCAGCGCTGATGGCCCGTCAATTTGAAGATGCGTTGGTAAATCCGAATACGGGCTTTCTGAGTAAGATTGAAGGGTCGGAAACCAGGGCCTGGGAGGACTTCGGAGCACACATACTTGAGGTCCTGCTTAATTTGATGATAGCCGGTGCTCAACATGATGGGCTTTACTTTGAAGTAGCCCAGCAGTAAAACAAACATGCACCTGTGATCCCGCTTACGGATTCTGTTGCATTCAGCTAATTCGGCGTCATTGAGAGTGAAGAAGAAACGTTGATCATTCGAACTTAGAATGGGAGGGCCGAACAGCTCGGTACTCTCGGTCTTGGTCAGGATTTTGATACGTTTTTCGGTGGCCATTATCAATGCTCAAAGCCAGCGATTTTAGCCAAAATACTCCACAACAATAAGAAAATTGAAAGTAACCCCCTCTGAGAGGCCAGGAATGGCGGAGGCTCCAGAGGCTTTTGTCCGTTTACGAGGGAAAAACCCTAGTACCCCACTTTTAGGGGTGCTGGGGATTTTCCCTCGTAAACAGACAAAATCTTCTAGAGCCGCCGCTATTAGCGGGCTTCCAGGAGGTATTACTTTTCCCGAACCGGTAAATATCCCTCGATTGAGCACATAAGCTCCTCCAGAGCTGGTAGTTTTTCACTCAATTCGAAGGTATAGATACCCTTTAAGTTGATGTTATACCAAGCAACTGGGGATGCCTGTTTGACGATCTGTACCCGCTTGTTGTCTCCCTGATATTCGAAGCTCGTGAGTAACTGGCTGAGTATGCTGGAGTTAAAGTAGATGATGGCGTTGGTGACCAAGCGGGCGCACTCATTCCATAGCTGGATCTCTTCATCAGAACTCCCACGGAACTGATCCCCATTGACGTTGCTGATAGCTCGACGCAGCTGGTGATAGGCCTCCCCCCGGTTCAGGGCTCGCTGAACGTAGTTCCGCAGACTTACATCATCGATGTAGTTCAGCAGGTAATTTGCTTTTACCAGGCGATTGAACTCGGTCAGCGCCTCCAGCAAGGGATGGTTTTTCTTGTAACCTGAGAGTTTCCGAACCAACGTGGCTTGTGTGGTCTTTCGTTCTTTGAGCGACACAGCAATGCGCTGGATAGTATCCCAGTGTTGCATGATACGCTTGGTTTTGATGGCCTTTTTCAGGTGTAGCTGGATTCTCTGATCCTTATCTTCTTTCACATCGAACATCTCATTAATGACTCGACCAACCTGCGCGTAACGCGGCGCAAAGCTATATCCAAATAGGTCCAGTAGAGCGAAGTTGACATGATTAACCCCATGGGTATCCGTTGAGAGTACGTCCGGGGTGATCTCCGAGCTGTTATTCATCAACAAGTCAAAGATGTAGTGGGATTCGTGTTCATTCGCGCCGATCACCCGGGCATTGATGGCGGTATGGTTGGCAATTAAGCTCATGGCCGAGACGCCTTTCTGAGTACCGAAGTACTTCGAAGAGTAGCGCGTTTTGAAGGTCTCTCTCCGTGCCTCGAACTTTTGGCCATCGGCACTGGCGTGGATAACATCCTCTTGAATGTTGTAATGCTTGAAAATGGGCAGCTTTGCCGTTGCGTTGTTGATGGTGTCGTTGGCTGCATTCAGGCTATCCAGTCGCAGATAGTTTGCCTGAATGGTGCTGAGCTGGTCATAGGTTCGATCGGAGACTTGTGCCATACCGTAGATCCCTTGGTTAGTCGCATTTCCCACCAGAATCGCCAACAGGTCATATTCATGGACTCTGCTCTTGGGCTGCGAGCCCAGCACATGTTCAAAACAGTCAATGAACCGGGTGTCGCGATCCACCATACGCAAAACGTCGGCAACGCCCGTTGTCGGTATTTGCTGAAAGAAGGGGTTGTTGACCAGGTACTTTTTACTTGCCGTCGGCAACCGCCATAGGCGCTTACCCTTGGGATTACGTAGGATAATATTTCGGTTATCGTCTCGTTCTAGATATTCACTGACCTCATACAAACGGATCTCCAGATCCCTGGACATTTGCTCAATCAACTTGTTCGGTTCGGCGGACAACTTAGGTAGCTTAGTTTGCTCCAACAACTTGCTCTTATCCCTTCGCCAACGTTCCCGACTCACCAGATCAGCATCCAAGCTCCTGTATTTAATGATATTAGGCAAGGTCAGCTGGCCATTCAACCGATCGGGGATCTGCAGATACAGGTACCACTCGTAGCGACCTTGGTTAAAATTTCCGTCCTCGTCCTGCAAAAACGATAATTGTTTCTTGGGGGGAAGCCGGCAGTCTATATTTTCCTCTGAGATGATTCTATGTACTGAGAGCTCAAGCTGGGCTTGACCCAGCGCTGCCGCTAGGCGGATAGTTCCCTCGCTGCCTTCAAAGTGCAGACAAACAAACAGCTGTCGAAGCAACCCTTCCCTCAAGCTATCTCTCTGGTCATAATATTGCCACATAGCTTCCTCAACAGAACGCTTTTGTTCATTAAGGAACAGACATACAGATTCCAGTTCTTTAGCCGCAAGCAACTTCAGAGCCTGCTGCTTTACCGCCCCAAACGGTTGCGCTTGATCGATACGATCATCAATGAACAGATGAAGAACTTCCGCTGCCTTGCTGACGTTTTTAGCGGCGTTTTGCCAGTCTTGGTAAACCGATTCCTGTGCGTAGGCCTTGGCTTTTTGTTTTATCTGTCGAACATGATGAACAAAACCATCGGCAATGCGCTCCAATGCCTGTACCCAGCGGGTTTGCAGATAACACAACAGATAAAGCCGTTGATTGCCAGTAGATTGGCGCTGTAGCTTGGCACCGTAGTAATTCACCCGCTCAGCAAAGTGTTGCTGATTCTTCGAGGACAGAGATAACGCGCTCAACACCTCATTAACTTCCGGTATCCATGGTTGGATATAGGAATGCACTGCAAGTTCTTTCTCCAGCTCATTCCTCGTGAAGTTTCTGGCAGATTGACGCAACTGCCGCAGGGTTAATGTGTTATTTCCATTAACAAGTTCAGATAGCATCACTGCCAAATCCGCAGATATAAGATCCTCAAGTTGACGGGCAAACTGATCGTTTGTGACACTCACAACATCACTGATTAAGTCCTGCAGCACGGTGTACCCAGGGATGGCGATTTTTTGTGCTGACAAGTATTCTATAGCCCTATCGAATAGAGCTCTCGGTTGACCCCATGCCCGTGCATGCTCATTAAGATCCTTTGCCAACGCCGAACTATGATTGTTGTTGAGCCAGCGCTGATGGCCCGTCAATTTGAAGATGCGTTGGTAAATCCGAATACGGGCTTTCTGAGTAAGATTGAAGGGTCGGAAACCAGGGCCTGGGAGGACTTCGGAGCACACATACTTGAGGTCCTGCTTAATTTGATGATAGCCGGTGCTCAACATGATGGGCTTTACTTTGAAGTAGCCCAGCAGTAAAACAAACATGCACCTGTGATCCCGCTTACGGATTCTGTTGCATTCAGCTAATTCGGCGTCATTGAGAGTGAAGAAGAAACGTTGATCATTCGAACTTAGAATGGGAGGGCCGAACAGCTCGGTACTCTCGGTCTTGGTCAGGATTTTGATACGTTTTTCGGTGGCCATTATCAATGCTCAAAGCCAGCGATTTTAGCCAAAATACTCCACAACAATAAGAAAATTGAAAGTAACCCCCTCTGAGAGGCCAGGAATGGCGGAGGCTCCAGAGGCTTTTGTCCGTTTACGAGGGAAAAACCCTAGTACCCCACTTTTAGGGGTGCTGGGGATTTTCCCTCGTAAACAGACAAAATCTTCTAGAGCCGCCGCTATTAGCGGGCTTCCAGGAGGTATTACTTTTCCCGAACCGGTAAATATCCCTCGATTGAGCACATAAGCTCCTCCAGAGCTGGTAGTTTTTCACTCAATTCGAAGGTATAGATACCCTTTAAGTTGATGTTATACCAAGCAACTGGGGATGCCTGTTTGACGATCTGTACCCGCTTGTTGTCTCCCTGATATTCGAAGCTCGTGAGTAACTGGCTGAGTATGCTGGAGTTAAAGTAGATGATGGCGTTGGTGACCAAGCGGGCGCACTCATTCCATAGCTGGATCTCTTCATCAGAACTCCCACGGAACTGATCCCCATTGACGTTGCTGATAGCTCGACGCAGCTGGTGATAGGCCTCCCCCCGGTTCAGGGCTCGCTGAACGTAGTTCCGCAGACTTACATCATCGATGTAGTTCAGCAGGTAATTTGCTTTTACCAGGCGATTGAACTCGGTCAGCGCCTCCAGCAAGGGATGGTTTTTCTTGTAACCTGAGAGTTTCCGAACCAACGTGGCTTGTGTGGTCTTTCGTTCTTTGAGCGACACAGCAATGCGCTGGATAGTATCCCAGTGTTGCATGATACGCTTGGTTTTGATGGCCTTTTTCAGGTGTAGCTGGATTCTCTGATCCTTATCTTCTTTCACATCGAACATCTCATTAATGACTCGACCAACCTGCGCGTAACGCGGCGCAAAGCTATATCCAAATAGGTCCAGTAGAGCGAAGTTGACATGATTAACCCCATGGGTATCCGTTGAGAGTACGTCCGGGGTGATCTCCGAGCTGTTATTCATCAACAAGTCAAAGATGTAGTGGGATTCGTGTTCATTCGCGCCGATCACCCGGGCATTGATGGCGGTATGGTTGGCAATTAAGCTCATGGCCGAGACGCCTTTCTGAGTACCGAAGTACTTCGAAGAGTAGCGCGTTTTGAAGGTCTCTCTCCGTGCCTCGAACTTTTGGCCATCGGCACTGGCGTGGATAACATCCTCTTGAATGTTGTAATGCTTGAAAATGGGCAGCTTTGCCGTTGCGTTGTTGATGGTGTCGTTGGCTGCATTCAGGCTATCCAGTCGCAGATAGTTTGCCTGAATGGTGCTGAGCTGGTCATAGGTTCGATCGGAGACTTGTGCCATACCGTAGATCCCTTGGTTAGTCGCATTTCCCACCAGAATCGCCAACAGGTCATATTCATGGACTCTGCTCTTGGGCTGCGAGCCCAGCACATGTTCAAAACAGTCAATGAACCGGGTGTCGCGATCCACCATACGCAAAACGTCGGCAACGCCCGTTGTCGGTATTTGCTGAAAGAAGGGGTTGTTGACCAGGTACTTTTTACTTGCCGTCGGCAACCGCCATAGGCGCTTACCCTTGGGATTACGTAGGATAATATTTCGGTTATCGTCTCGTTCTAGATATTCACTGACCTCATACAAACGGATCTCCAGATCCCTGGACATTTGCTCAATCAACTTGTTCGGTTCGGCGGACAACTTAGGTAGCTTAGTTTGCTCCAACAACTTGCTCTTATCCCTTCGCCAACGTTCCCGACTCACCAGATCAGCATCCAAGCTCCTGTATTTAATGATATTAGGCAAGGTCAGCTGGCCATTCAACCGATCGGGGATCTGCAGATACAGGTACCACTCGTAGCGACCTTGGTTAAAATTTCCGTCCTCGTCCTGCAAAAACGATAATTGTTTCTTGGGGGGAAGCCGGCAGTCTATATTTTCCTCTGAGATGATTCTATGTACTGAGAGCTCAAGCTGGGCTTGACCCAGCGCTGCCGCTAGGCGGATAGTTCCCTCGCTGCCTTCAAAGTGCAGACAAACAAACAGCTGTCGAAGCAACCCTTCCCTCAAGCTATCTCTCTGGTCATAATATTGCCACATAGCTTCCTCAACAGAACGCTTTTGTTCATTAAGGAACAGACATACAGATTCCAGTTCTTTAGCCGCAAGCAACTTCAGAGCCTGCTGCTTTACCGCCCCAAACGGTTGCGCTTGATCGATACGATCATCAATGAACAGATGAAGAACTTCCGCTGCCTTGCTGACGTTTTTAGCGGCGTTTTGCCAGTCTTGGTAAACCGATTCCTGTGCGTAGGCCTTGGCTTTTTGTTTTATCTGTCGAACATGATGAACAAAACCATCGGCAATGCGCTCCAATGCCTGTACCCAGCGGGTTTGCAGATAACACAACAGATAAAGCCGTTGATTGCCAGTAGATTGGCGCTGTAGCTTGGCACCGTAGTAATTCACCCGCTCAGCAAAGTGTTGCTGATTCTTCGAGGACAGAGATAACGCGCTCAACACCTCATTAACTTCCGGTATCCATGGTTGGATATAGGAATGCACTGCAAGTTCTTTCTCCAGCTCATTCCTCGTGAAGTTTCTGGCAGATTGACGCAACTGCCGCAGGGTTAATGTGTTATTTCCATTAACAAGTTCAGATAGCATCACTGCCAAATCCGCAGATATAAGATCCTCAAGTTGACGGGCAAACTGATCGTTTGTGACACTCACAACATCACTGATTAAGTCCTGCAGCACGGTGTACCCAGGGATGGCGATTTTTTGTGCTGACAAGTATTCTATAGCCCTATCGAATAGAGCTCTCGGTTGACCCCATGCCCGTGCATGCTCATTAAGATCCTTTGCCAACGCCGAACTATGATTGTTGTTGAGCCAGCGCTGATGGCCCGTCAATTTGAAGATGCGTTGGTAAATCCGAATACGGGCTTTCTGAGTAAGATTGAAGGGTCGGAAACCAGGGCCTGGGAGGACTTCGGAGCACACATACTTGAGGTCCTGCTTAATTTGATGATAGCCGGTGCTCAACATGATGGGCTTTACTTTGAAGTAGCCCAGCAGTAAAACAAACATGCACCTGTGATCCCGCTTACGGATTCTGTTGCATTCAGCTAATTCGGCGTCATTGAGAGTGAAGAAGAAACGTTGATCATTCGAACTTAGAATGGGAGGGCCGAACAGCTCGGTACTCTCGGTCTTGGTCAGGATTTTGATACGTTTTTCGGTGGCCATTATCAATGCTCAAAGCCAGCGATTTTAGCCAAAATACTCCACAACAATAAGAAAATTGAAAGTAACCCCCTCTGAGAGGCCAGGAATGGCGGAGGCTCCAGAGGCTTTTGTCCGTTTACGAGGGAAAAACCCTAGTACCCCAAATTGCCCAAGCCAAAGCAGACAGCGCCAACCTAAAAATAGAGTTTGATCAAGGTTTGGCAACTCAGTTGCCTTATGCTGATTCAAGCTATGACCGGGTATTTTCCACTCTGTTTTTTCACCATCTAGGCAACAACGATAAATCCCGTACGTTTGCTGAAATTTTCCGTGTACTCAAATCTGGCGGGCAGCTACATGTAGCGGATTGGGGGAGGCCGACTAATTTCCTCATGCGGCTACTATTTTACGCGATCCAATGGCTGGATGGATTTACCAATACAAAGGACAATGTAGAGGGACAAATACCGCATTTGATTCAATATGCTGGTTTTAGCGATATTCGAATTTGTAAGCAGTTTAGTACCGTGTTTGGCACATTAACGATTTATAGTGGGTCTAAAATGGGCAATCACATTTCATCATAAAGAGCATCGATAATTGGGCATTGCTCCAACGAGTAGCTTTCGCCTTTACATCTATTAGCCATCTCCAATAGTGCCTTATGCAGACGCTGGAGGTCGTCAATTTTTCGTTGCACCTCTTCAGATTGCGCCAGGGTCAGGGCTTTAACTTCGCCACAGGTGTGATTTGGTTCATCGACGAACCGCAACAAGTCACGAACCTGCGACACACTAAAGCCCAAATCACGGCTGCGACGTATAAAAATCAATCGCTTCAACTCGGGCTGGTTATATATCCGATGTCCGCCTTCCGTGCGTTGTGGAGTTGGCATCAGGCCGATCTTTTCGTAGTAGCGAACTGTCTCGACCTTGCATTGGCTCGCGCGGGCGAGATCTCCAACACTAAACGCTGTCTTAGCTGAATGTTCTTGCATATAAATCACTTGAACCTGTAGTTACTACAGGTTTTATACTAGCACTACTGGCTCAAAATGATAGAGGTATGCCGATGACAGTCCTGCTTGAATCTGAGCTGATCTGCCCCGAATGTGGCCACAAAACTGTAGAGATCATGCCGGAAGACGCCTGCATGTATTTCTTTCAATGTCCCCAGTGCTCTGTGGTGTTGAAGCCTGTGGCAGGCGACTGCTGCGTATTTTGTTCTTATGGCAGTGTTCCTTGTCCACCGGTCCAGCAGGCTATTAAATCCGGTATGAAAACGGGGTGTTGTCGATGAAGAGAGAATCAATGGAGGGCTCCCAAAAAGCGTTGGGCTGGTTGGCTCTCTTTGCTTCCACCGGCACCTTGCTTTGCTGTGCACTACCTATCTTATTGGTCAGTATTGGTATGGGGGCAGTCGTGGCGTCCTTAACCAGCCAATTACCCGTGTTGGTCGCGTTGGCGTCCTATGAGTCATGGATGTTTGGTGGTTCAGCCCTGATTTTAGGAATTGCTGCATGGGTACTCTGGAAAAGCCCTGTTAGTTGCCCTGCTGATCCAATTTTGGCTGACCGTTGCAAGCGAGCACAGACCTTGAACCGACGCATTTTTTTTCTGGCCTTGGCGGTATGGTCGGTAGGATTTACCGCTGCCTTTTTGTTATTACCCCTCAGGAATCTGTTGGGCGTTTAGGGAGGTTAAGATGAAAATTATGACCTTGTTGACACTATTAATAGGTATTGCATTTCCCGTCACAGTGTTTTCTGAGACTTTGGAAATTGATATCAACGGTATGACGTGTGCGTTCTGTGTTGATAGCTTGCAACGTAAATTGGGTAAGTTACCTGAAATTGCCCAGGTAGATGTTAGCTTAAAAAACAAAAAGGTTAGGATCGATACCGGTGATGAAAAAGCTGATATTGATGCAATCAAACAGGCAATCATTGATTCCGGATTTACACCGGTCAAGGTCCATGTCAAATAAATGGGTGACACTGCTGTGGATTGGTTTGCTTGAGCTGTGTTTCCAGTCGAACGCGTTGGGTATGGGGTTGCGCTCATTCGTGGCTCTACCGGTAGAGAAGGGTGGTACTGTCTTGCGCGGTATTGTTAGTCACGACAATGAAACCAATATTAACCAGTTAACAGCCAACCTAGCCTATGGTATTGATCATAAAAAGACGCTGTTATTCGGTGTTCCTTATCGACTGTCATCCGGTGATGCTAAACAGCTCGGGGATTTTAGCCTGTTATACCGGCAGATTATTTCTCAGGTGGATGATCCTAAAGGCACGCGTCGTATGGGGCTGTTGGGTGGTGCAGTGATTCCAACGGATAGCTCTCGGGACGGGGCTTTTCAAGCTGGTGCGGTAGGTACCTGGTTTCGGGATAATAATGAATGGGATATTGATGCTCTATATCAGGTCGGTACTGGAGATCGACGGGATTCTGCACGCTATGATCTATCCTGGCAGCATCGATTGATTCCAGCGGTGTACCCAGAGTGGGGGATTCTGTCAGAAGTGTATGGAGTCGTTGAGCTGGGTGGCCGTTGGCAAAAGGGTGCTTCCGTTGTCCATCAATTCACCTTGGGCCTGCAGTGGACACAAGGACGCTGGGTGCTAGAGGGTGGTGTTGTACAGGATTTGAATGGTCCGGACGCTACTGGTTTCTTATTTAGCGTACGGTTTCATTGAAATAGATCGTTTCCTCGAATGCAAATCCTTGCATTTGGCCCTACTTCATATCGTTAGATGAGGTTATATAACATTACCTGACGATTATCGGAGTTACTCCAGTTTGCATCCCCAGTGCATCCCATAGCGCTAGCTTAAGTGGATTGCTGGAAATATTCCGTTGCGTTTAGTTAGAGGGAAAGATGGTACCAGAGGCCGGACTTGAACCGGCACGCTATCGCTAGCATCGGATTTTGAATAATTCAAATAAGCTTGTTTCCTAGCGTCACCCGATGTTTAGGCAAGTTACCTATCGTTTCTTCAGGTTGTTGTAACATACTGAAAAACAAGGATATTCTATATCTAGGCATCTTTTCGACGTTACTCGAAAGATGCCTGGGATTCTAAAAGTTTCGCCCGTTTGTCTCCCAGTTGCATCCCTAATTTTAGCCATAGAACCATATGCAGGGAGATCCTATGGGAGCAATATCTGACAACCGAATTAAGTTTACCAAGCCAAATTTAAGAGCTATTGAGAAGCGAATCAACCAGGGGGACTTCAGTAAAGAACTGTATATTTACGATGCAGACAGCCATCTTGCAGTTCGCGCAAAGCCGCACCAGTCCTACGCTGAGAGCGTTTTCTGCTTGTATGCACGTATCCGTCCACGCGGTGCGGCTAAGAGCAAAATGTATAAGCGCCAGATCATGAAAGTTGGGGATGCACGTAATGCCGAAATCAGTCTTGCACATCTTCGGAAACGCGCAGACAGCCTGTTTTTGGAAATTCAGGAAGGACGAGACCCTAAGCAGCTAGCGTTAGAAGAACTGGCTAAGCAAGAGGCTGAAAAGGAACTTGTCGGAGCCAAACGCTCGCTTCGGGATATGATCTATGGTTCTCCGATGGAGAGTGGCGAGGAGCGCATGCGTGATGGGTTCATAGCAGAGAGAAGACTTAGTAAGCGTTACCAGAAGGAAATTAGAGACAAGTCCAAGAGTCTGCTTTTTGACCTGCTTGATGAGCCCTTGTACAGCTTGACTCCTGAATTGGTTAAAACTGTATACCTGAATTTGGTGCCCAAAGGCCAGACTCAGCTTAACAATGCAATGCGCATACTTCGCTCTATATGGAACTGGGCTCAGTCTAAATATGATGATTCTGGGCTATTTGTTAGAAATCCAGTAAGCCGAGCAATGAAGCAGCTCGGTATCAATATCAATCGAACTAATAGACGGTCTGTTCGGTTAGATGAGTCCGAATTTGGAGCATACCTTAGATCAGTCCTGAATCTCAGGCACCACGATCATACATCTGCACTTCGTAATGGCCGAGACGCCTTGCTGTTCATGCTTTTCTCTGGTGTAAGATTGATGGGTACTATGACGCTCCGCATGGCCGATATTGACCTAGAGCGTTCGCAATTCACCATCATTAAAAAAGGTGGTGAGGAAGCTACATTACCCCTAAATACTGTGACAGAAGCTATTGTCAGAAACCGGCAAAATCATCTGCCTACGGATGTTGAATATCTATTTCCGGGTGTTAGCTGCCGAGGGCATTACTGGGATACCAAGGCAGTCCGCAAGATCGTGCAGGAAGAAACTGGGATTGCAGTAACTAATCATGACCTCAGACGTACCTATAAGACTATTGGGGCTGAGCTAGCAATCAACCACATACTTATTGACGAGTTATGCTGCCACGCACGGGAGGGAGTGAACGCACACTATATTCACCCATCTATGAGCGCACTACGGGATGCAAGCCAGCGAATCGCAGATTATATTATGGAATCCTCTGGATTTAATTTAATCGATGAATTATTACAACAATGGTAATTAGACGATGGAAGTGTACTCTGAGCCTTTCGTCATATGTATAGCGGCGATGCGTAGGTGCAAGTCGCTGCCATTAACGGTTTTATCCAAGGAGGCATTGTGTTTTGTACGAAGTGTGGTGTTGAGGTATCGCACACAGATAATTTTTGTCGGAGCTGTGGTTTTTCATTATCAGCTAGTAACTCGGCTGACGGGGATGGCAGTGTAAATATTGCAGGTAGCAATAACATTTCAAATAGCCATCTTCATGTCGGTGATATCTACCAGTCAGCTTCTGCCGAAGATCGTGCCTACATAGACAGGTCGTATGTTAAGCCAATCAATATAGCCGGTAGTCCCGTAAGAACATCTTGGCTAATCGTGTCTGGTATTGTTGGTTTTTTGGGTAGTTGGGCTTCACTGTATAGCGTGTTCGGCAGCTCGTGGAGTTACTTATTTATGATCTTCATAACTTTAAGCACATTCCTCCTCATGAATGGTGTTAACTTATGGAGGTCAAGATTTTCAAGGCTTATATGGTTCAACCTTGAGTCAAATACGCAGGATGAGGTGTTTCTGACGAAGGTTTCTGGTTACTGTCCCAAATGTGATGGAACACTGAAGCTTGTTGACTTAAAAGTATCTCAAAATAGAAGCAAAACATTTGTTCGCTGCTCTAGAAATAGTGACCATATTTGGAACTTTGATCGTAAGCGGTCAACGCCCCACGTAGTTTACGCCTAGCGTTTATCTCTTAGGCTATCGGCTCCCGAACGTCTAAGGAGCCAACATGAACTCTTCTCACGAACTCACCCCAAAACAACGCTACTGGCACGAACACCTGCTACAAGCCAAGGACTTCGAAGGTAGCCTCGCGCGATATGCAAAACATCACGACCTTGATGTGAAAGCGCTTTATCACTACCAAACCATTCTACGCCAGAAAGGCGTGATCGAATCAGTGTCGAAATTCACACGCGTGACACAATCGATGACGATTGAATCGATGCCAAGCAGTTCCCGATACTATCGCCTCGCGTTTGCCAACGGTCATCACCTTGAGCTTCCTGTCGAATCAGTAGAGCTACCTGCTCTAATCGATAGGGTTAGCACTTTATGATGCGCCCAAGTGGCGAACTGGTGGTGTACCTACACCGCCAGCCTGTCGACTTTCGCAAAGCCATCAATGGTCTTTCACTGATTGTACAGGAAGAGCTGGCGTTAGATCCGTTTAGTGAATCGTTGTTTGTATTCGTTAACAGGTCTCGCAATAAGCTTAAGCTGTTGTACTGGGAACGCAACGGTTTCTGTTTGTGGCAAAAGCGTTTAGAGAAAAATAAATTTGCTTGGCCGTTGAAACATACCAGCGATACCGTTGAAGTCAGTACCCAAGAACTCAACTGGTTACTCGACGGTTTTGATATCTGGCGCATGCCACCGCACGAACGCCTATTCTACAGTAGCGTTGGATAAACTATACTGCGGCTCATGGAAGAGCTGAACGCTGAACAACTACCTAATGACATTGAGCAACTGAAAAACCTGTTGCTCAATGCGCAAAAGTCTCTGCGTAAAAAAGATCGAAAGATTCAATCACTCTACCAGCTCATCACCGCCTACCAAGAAGCAAAACGTTTATCCGCGACGCGCCAGTTTTCTCCCAGCAGCGAGAAGGAATCCCTTCAGCAGCGCTTATTTAACGAAGCTGAATCCGATGTTGACACACCCGAGGAAGCAGTGCACATCGACACGTCCACCGAAGTAAAAGCGCATAAACGTCGCGGCGGAAGAAAAAAACTCCCAGACCATTTGCCTCGCCTTGATATTATTCATGACCTTAGCGATGACGAGAAACGCTGTGCCTGCGGTTGCGAGCAAGAAAAGATTGGCGAAGACATCACGGAGCAGATTGATATCGTACCCGCCAAAGTGCGCGTGCTGAAACACATTCGCTACAAGTACGCCTGCAAACACTGTGACAATGCACCTAAGGTTGCAGCGATGCCACCACAACCGATTCCAAAGAGTCAAGCCAGTCCTGGGTTCTTGGCGTATGTCGCCACAAGTAAGTATGCGGATGCGCTACCGCTGTATCGTCAGTGTAATATTCTTAAGCGTGGTGGTGTTGAGTACGCACGTAACACCTTAAGCCACCAAGTGGTTAAGGCGGGTGAGCTGGTTCAACCGCTGATTAACCTCATGGAAGAGAAAGCCTTGAGTTATCCCGTGCTACAAATGGATGAAACGACGGTGCAAGTGCTCAGAGAACCGGATAAAACGCCGCAAAGTAAAAGTTATATGTGGGTGATGCGCGGTGGGCCGCCAGAACAATCTTCGATTATCTATCACTATGACCCAGGGCGTGGACAAGCGGTGCCGTCGCGTTTACTGGCGGGTTATCAAGGTTATCTACAAACGGATGCTTGGCATGCGTACGACGCTGTACACGGTAAAGATATTACAGCGGTAGCGTGCTGGGCTCACGCGCGCAGAAAATTCAAGGATGCAGAAAAAGCGCTACCCAAAGTTAAGCAAAAACGTGCTGGCAAAATCCAGCAGGCGTTGGCGTACATCAAGAAGCTTTACGCGATTGAAAAGCGCATGTGCAATGTAGGCAATGAGGCAAGACTCGAAGCGCGACAAACAGAGAGTCTCGATACCTTAGAAGCATTCAAGGCGTGGCTTGATAAGCAGCCGGTAAACCCGGAAAGTCTCTTGGGCAAAGCGATCAGCTACACGCTCAAGTACTGGGATCGTCTCATCGAATACTGCAACGACGCGCGCATCGAAATAGATAACAACGGCATCGAGAATAAAATCCGACCCTTTGCTGTTGGGAGAAAAAACTGGCTCTTCTCAGCAACACAATCGGGTGCGAGAGCGAGTGCAAACCTTTACAGTCTCATTGAAACAGCGAAGGCCAACGGATTAAACGAATACGATTATCTGAAGTGGGTGTTTACCAAACTGCCGGCGGCAAACACCGTAGAAGAAGTTGAAGCGCTATTGCCTTGGAATCAAGATCGTACTGAGCTCGTCAACTGGGTCTATGCTTGATCGCTTACCTTTGATCCAACTGTTTTAGATTGAAAAGTTCTTAATTCGAGGAGTTCCACGAAAGCCAGCTTTTCACTTTTTAGTGTCGTATTGGAGATGGATAAAAGCAGAGCCAACTTTTGGGATGTTTTTAATATCCCCTTGTGGCCTGCTTAAATATTATCCTTTTGGAATCTTGGTTTTTACAAAGTCTGGAAGTTCACTTTCGTTGTCTTTGTAGAGTGAATAAGGGAGCATTTTAACAATATTTTCATACCAATCTTTTACTCCTTCTGAATAATTTGAAGTTGTATCCGGTAGGTCATATTCGATGAAGTGAGTAAAGCGAAACCAAGGCCCTACAGAATGATGAAACAATCTAAAACTCAATTCAGTATCAACATATCCTTCATCTAACAGCTTTTTTAGATCAGAGAAAAATTGTAGTACAGTGGCAATTTTATTGTAGTTTTCTTCCCCAATATCTTTCCTAAGTTGGTTTATCTTTATTTTCTCTTTTGGCCCGGAATCAGAAAGAATGTCAGGATATTTATTCACAATGATCTGCCAAGCAAATAAGCGCACTTGACGAAGTTCACCGCGCCATTGGCTATGAAGAGATAGTGTCATTTCTCGTCGTTCTTGCTTTGTCAGTACTGCTCCCGTTGCCAAAGAACTATTAATTTGTTCTTCATAGGTTGGGCTATAGTCATTTTCTTTAACGATTTGATGAAGGCTTTTCGAATTGAGTTTTAAGACTCTAAGAACAATAAAAGTTGGAAAAACTGAATCCGGTATAGGAGATCCATTTTTGACGGCTGTTTTGTAGCAAACCCTTGCCATAGCCCACAAAAAATCAGCATCCCAATTTATGGAGTAACGTAATGAATCACGAAGATATTTGATGTCAATATCGTTGCTTTTTATCGAGCGGCCAAGTCTGGTGATGTATCCGAGATAGTTGGTGAGGAGTGAATGCTGTGAGTGCCCACCAACATCATCTCCCACATAGTACTGTTTGTTGGCACCTATGGGGTAGATAAACCCGGCAGCAATGAAATAGACAGATACCTCTCGTCTAATAATTCGCTCTTTCATACTGTAGACAGCGTTTCTTACATATAAAAAATCTGTAGAGAAATATTCGTCTATATATTCTTTGGTGATTAACCTTATTCGCTCTTCTTTTTCAGCCTCCGTTTTCAGTCTGGCTTGCTCTTTGAAAGCATCGAGTTCGCTTTTCGTTTGCCTGAGCGTCTTGCTTTGGAGTTGTATAGTGATTCCTAGACCAATTAATGCGATGGTCGCAACTAGGGGATTTAATAGCCCTCCAATGTAGTCACCAAATGCCCCCCATTCTGCTTGTTCGGAACTGTAGCCCCCATCAAACTGGCTAGTATAAAGCCACAATAAAGCACTGACTGCCATGCCTACAGCAAACACTGCATAGAGAAGAAACCGGTATTCATAATATCGGCTTGGTATTATTCTTCTCAGTTTCGAAAAACATACTTTGATCTTGCGTCGTTTATGTATCATGTCATTTTTAGGGTGATTTATGCTTTATTCGCGTTAAAACTAGATCGTGGATATTTTCAATGCTATCAAGGTTAAATTACGAATTTGTCACAAAATTTGGGGAACTAAAGTCATTGAGTAATAACTATATTATATAAAATATGTATTTTATATTGCTTAATGTTATTTCTGGCGGCTAAAAGCTAGTTATTAATAAGGGTTTTGCTAGACAAGCACTAATTTTTAGTTTGCATGTAGATCATAATCTAGCTTGCATTCAGGGGCTGCTATAAATACATCCTGCCGCAGCCTAAACAATATGGAGAATTTTTCAAATAGAATGGAATTACCTATATCAGATCTAGTCATTGTGGCTATTTCTAAGCTTATCGATGATGCGCAAGTCGAATCCAGAGAACCTACTCACTATGACTTAGGGGTTCAAATTGGCAAAGCCGGTCTTACATCAGCAGATCCAAAGCATCAAGGCCAAACTGTCGGAAAAGCCAAGCGTCTTCGCGCCACATTAAATTGGGCTATAGAAAGTAATCCCCAAGCTGGAGCGAGATTGATAGAGCTAGTGTTATCTCATGTTAAAGCCGTAGGTGGATTTAGAACGACCTCACCTAACTATGTTGGTCATGAACAAATTCTTAATGCAATAAGTGCGTTCGACTCGGAGGGCTTCTCGCTTTCAGAGAATGGTGATATTCGTCCCAAGATTTTAGATAACCTGAAAGGTCGGCACTTAACCGAGGCTTTGCAAGCTTATGCTCAAAGAGCAAAACATGGATCGGAAGATGCAGCCTTGCTCTCAGGAACAGGTAAGGATCTTCTTGAAGCTACGGCAAAACACATTATTCACACCAAGTTCGGCGCGCACCCAGCGAATGCGAACTTTCCAACCTTGATGGGACAAGCCTATGCTGCCCTTCAAATGGCAACACCGGAAACACCAAAAGAACCAAATGAGCCAGCTATAAGGGACTATGAACGAGCAGTTTTTAGTATGGCCACTGCTATAAATCGAGTAAGAAATAAGGAAGGTACTGGGCACGGTAGACTATGTATTTCAGCACTGAGTGATGTTGAAGCACATGGCATCATAGAGTCTGTTGGTGTTGTGACAGAGTTTCTATTGAATCGTCTTCATGCGAGTAGCTAATTCGCTGAACTAAAGATTGCCCTCTGTCAGCGACAAACATCAAGTAGAAAAGGATTATTGAGAAATGACTGTTAGAGAAGATACTCCCAAAAAATGCCCAGCATGTAATAGTAGCTTTGTTACTGAAACATTGAGCAGCTGGATTTGTGCTGACTGTGGTGCAACTAAGGAGAACCCCACTAGTAGAAAAAGAAAGTAACTCACAATGTCATCATCTAAAAGAAAGCTTTTAGGAAGTAGTGATCTTAAAAGATTATATGAGATTACTAACCCCAAACTCTCTCCTAAACCAAAACTACTTCTGGTTGTTCGAGAACTGGACAAGGAATGGTCTATTGAAAGTAACCATTCTTTACGCGGGTACAGAGGGTGCCAGACCAATCTCGCCGCCAGAGTTAGGCAATATGAATCAAGAAATATGTGGCCAGGTCACGTAGAGCTCGGCATTGGTATATTTGAAAACGAGCAGCTAGTTGATGTTCTAAAGGCTGTGGACTTAGGCTATAAACCGGATGACACTCCAAAATCTACATTGCCTCTTGACGATATGCTCGGGGCTATGGGGCTGACCAGAAATGACATCCAAAGACCAAAGTAGTGGAAAGCGTATAAAACCACATGCTTGCTTTGATATTCAGCAACTCAAATTTTTGCAGCATTGTGCGATATAGGGAACTGTCGTGTTGGAAGGAATCATCAAACCTATTATTAGTTGGCTTTTGAATTTATTGACACTCGGATATCGTGATCGGAGGGTGGCTGACAAAGAACTGTTTTGTAAACTTTACAGTGAGTTGCCACTCGATAGCGATCAAGTTTTTTTGCTAAAAGAACATGATTTCAATCAAGCATTTTCTTTCGAGTATCTAAGACCTCTTAATTATGTCGTGGCTGACTGGATTAATCCTGTAAATAGATTTCACAATTGTCTGGTGGAAAGACGAAAGAAAAAATTTGTTGAGAAGCTTAAAATATTTTTAGATGAACTGTCCCAACATACTGCAATGGAAGAAAGTGGTTTGGTATCGATAGGATTAAATGATCAAGGAGCAAGAGAAAAGGTTATTATTAAAATAGGAAAGCGGTTAAATAAATTATCTTCCTCTGCATATAGCGATTATGAGCGGTTCATTGTGTCATACAAAAAAGAAATAAATTCATAGAGGGATCTTGTTTCTGAAAAGACTACAAAAACCAGCAATAAGTGTTTTTCGAAAAAATATATGAATTTGGATATCGGTAATTCATATGAAAACATCTTTTTCACTAGACAGTGTTGATTGCTCTTTGAAAGATCGCACTTCTGACTCCAAATAGAACACTTTCCCGAATCGTTTATACCAAGGTAATTCGGGATGCTCTTCGGTGCATCGCCATTTCTTGAGCGTCATGGGGGATAGGGACAACAGTGTGGCAGCCTGTTTGGCCGATAGCTCGTTGTCATTTTCTTCTGTATGCACGTGTGGTGACTCCTGTAAACCGGAAGTTCACTGTAGCAACCCCATCATCCTATTACGGCCAGAAATCTTTCATAGTGCTAAAAAAGTAAATGGATTCCTAATCTCTATAGATTTCTTTGAAAGATCCCAAAAGCTCACACAGCGACAGAATGTTGCTGCTCAATTAAATTATTCAGCCACTGGCGCAGAAAACTATTAAGCTCCTTACGCAAGGAGGGAATCACCTTCCCAGGCTCAGGGAACACTTGCTGATAAATCGGCGGTATCGACATTTCAAAGGTGAAGGCCTCCACCACCTTCTGAGCGGGGTAGATCAACACCACCATTTCAGGGTCTTTGCATAGATCACCGTTCTGCTCAAAGTAATGACCCAGCGACACTGCAATACCATGCTCATTACCAGACGCACCATCCAGCCCCGGTAAGCGCTCAACCACCCAATCCATCAAATTGGCCATCTCACTGCGGCGCGTCTGGTCAGGTACAACACCTTCCTTAGAAATAACCCCCAGTTTAACCAGCCGATCATAGTTGGTTTCATATACCGTCTTTCTCATAACCCTATCCTCACTTTATTAATCGAGCGCAGCGCCCGCCTGCGCTTCTGACCCGCTGGCGAAGCGTGGGGGTAGCAAGTGGCCAGTGGCTCACCGGAAGCCGCAGCTAAGTGAACGAGCAAAGCGAGAGAATCTGAACGGGTGAGGAAGCGCGAAGCCTTGCACTTGCCAGGCGCGTGGGGCAAAGCCCCTAGCAAGATAACTTTGAAGTTATCGAATCCACTCAGCCGACCGGAGGGCGGAGACGTTAGCGATTGTGAGGGCGTCAGTCCCGCCACGCGGGATGAGCGACTAGCGAACCCGGTAAAGCGCGTACAACGCCCAGGTTTGATGAAGAATTAATGAAAATGGCGCTATTCGAGACAAGTGACGCTCAGGCTACTTCCTTTCATCCCTTTCTCTCTGAATTTTGTTGTATATCTCCTCTCTATGAACATCAACCTCTTTAGGCGCATTCACGCCAATACGGACTTGATTGCCCTTTACCCCTAACACCGTGGCAGTGACTTCATCACCAATCATCAGGGCTTCCCCAATCCGTCGGGTCAATATCAACATATCCTTAGCTCCTTTCAAATAATGCGATGTCGCGCATGTGCGACAGAGTATAACTTAAAGTCTCTCATATGAGACAACTACGTGGCCGATTGGCAATATTCATTAAAACAAAGCGCGGAGACCAACCCCTACGCGACTTTGCCAAGCGCTACGGCCTATCAAAAGACACCGTTTCACGCATAGAAAGTGAAGAACAAAACGTCACCATCGACACCCTGCAACATATGTGTAAGGTCTTCCATTGTGACATTTCAGACCTATTCCCACCGGATTAGCCAGTTTAACCTCAACCTATCTACTGCTGACTTCCAACAAGTTGAAACAGAGCCGGTTACGAAGGATAATCCCTACTAAGCGGGTTGTCCCGTGAGGCATCAGGCTCAAGTGCTCGGCAAACAGATCAAAAAAGATTAAATAGACGACATTAAGCAAATAGACCGAAAAAAGACTAAACAGACGAAATCAAGCAAACAGACCGAAATAGACTAAGCAGACAAAATCAAGCAAACAGACCGAAATAGACTAAGCAGACAAAATTAAGCAAACAGACCGAAATAGACTAAGCAGACAAAATTAAGCAAATAGACCGCAAAAAGACTAAATAGACGAATCAAAGAGATTAAATAGACAAATAAGCCAATAGCCTTTTACACAGCCTGATAGTTATCCACCTCTTCTGAGGGTTCGGTCATGAAACTATCGTTTAGCATTTCGGCGACGTTCAAGGAGTGGGTTTTAAAACTGAGTTTTAGTTTTGATCGCTCTGGTACTGGCAAAGAAATGGAACATTGACGAAAAAGCCCGCTATCCAGCGGGCTTTTCAGACTGCTGACAAAGCCCTGGCATCTTCACTGGGGCTTTTTCATAATGGGTCATGCTAAAAGATCGCCCCCAAACCCAATCCGAACTTGAGTTTGTCTGTATTGATGAACTTGTCCCTCAAGACCACTTACTGCGTAAGATCGAAGCCAAGGTGGATTTCAGTTTCATCCATCCACTGGTCAAAGACTATTACTGTGACAATAATGGTCGCCCCGCCTTAGATCCAACGCTGATGTTTAAGCTGTTGTTTCTAGGCTATCTGTTTGGCGTTCGTAGCGAACGACAACTCATTCGTGACGTGCAGGTGAATGTGGCTTACCGCTGGTTTCTCGGTTTAAGTCTGACCGACAAAGTCCCCGATGCGTCCACGCTCAGCCAAAACCGCATCCGCCGTTTTAATGATTCAGAAGTGTACCAGCAGATTTTTGATGAGATTGTGCTGCAAGCAATGCAGCGCAAACTGGTGGGTGGTCATACCCTCTACACAGATTCGACCCATTTAAAAGCCAATGCCAACAAGAACAAGCACCTGAAGGTACAAGCGACCACGGAACGACAAGCCTATATGGATGACCTCGACAAGGCGGTAGCGGAGGATCGCATTGCCCATGGAAAAAAGCCCTTAGCGCCGCCATCGAAGCCACCACAGGCGCGGGAGATTAAACAAAGCACCACCGATCCCGACAGTGGTTTTATGGTGCGCGACCAAAAACCTCAGGGCTTCTTTTATCTGGATCACCGCACCGTCGACAGTCGCTGTAACATCATCACCGATGTGCATGTCACCGCAGGCAATGTGCATGATGCGGTGCCTTACCTCTCACGGCTGGACCGTCAGGCAGAGCGCTTCGGTTTTGACCTGCAAGCGGTTGGTGTCGATGCCGGTTACTTCACCGCTGCGGTCTGCAAAGGCGTTGAAGATCGTCACCTCTACGCCGTGATGGGTTATCGACGACCGACACACAAGAAAGGGTATTTTTACAAACGTGAATACCAATACGACTCTGATCAAGACACTTACACATGTCCGCAGGGTGAGGTTCTAATCTATAAAACCACCAGTCGGGAAGGTTACCGGCACTACCAATCAGACCCCGAGGTCTGTATTAAATGCCCAGTAAGAGAGCGTTGCACTCGTAACAAGCAGTGCGTTAAAACGATCACCCGTCACGTATGGGAAGACAGCAAAGAGCGCATCAATCAACATCGACTTACGCCTGAAGGCAAAGCCATTTATGTTCGCCGTAAAGAAACGGTTGAAAGGAGCTTTGCTGACGCCAAGCAGTTACATGGTTATCGGTATGCCCGCTTTAGAGGGAAAAACAAGGTTCAGGCTCAGTGCTTACTGGCGGCAGCGGCTCAAAACATGAAAAAGATCGCTCAAATGGCTGCCTGAAGCCAAATATAAGGTTTACCTGCCAAATATTACACTCAAGGATGCCCGAGAAGCCTTCAAAAGTGGCTTCAGCTCTTATAAAGGTAATCCCGGCAACTATACGATAAGTGAGACAAATAGAATCTGCAGGGCTTAAAAACAATAAACCCCAGCAAAAATGCCGGGGCTTTGTCAGCAGTCTGAAAAGCCCGCTATCCAGCGGGCTTTTTTATGTCTGCGTCTGCGAAGCAGAAGAACACCACGGGTTGCCTGCTGTTCCACTGGGTATCGTTATTGCGAACCTTGTGCGCAATGCTTTCCAGCATACACAAGCTGGTGAAATCTGTTTTGATGTCGCATCCGAAATTCTGATCAAAACTACGGATGCGGGATAAAACCTATTGACGGTCGGTTTTATGTGGGCAATAATTGTCCGCATATCCAAGTATTAATTTGAAGGTTGTTCTGTGAATCTGGGAGAACTCGAAAAAGCGGCTTTACAGTATTTCTGGAGCCATGAAGAAGCGGATGCCAAGCAGGTGCATGCCTACTTTGAGACGAAGCGGGGCGGGTCTTTGAACACCATCCAGAGCACCCTGGATCGCCTGTTTAAAAAAGGCCTACTCAAGCGGGAAAAGCAGGGCTATGCCTATATATATCGTCAGGCCATGAGCAAAGATGCCTTTATTGGCGTGCTTGTTGCGGATGTGACCAAGGACTTTTTCAAGCCCACCGAGAATGCTCTGCACGCGGCCTTTACCTCGATGTCATCCAGTCTCTCTGATGACGAACTGTCGGAGCTGGAAGCTCTGATTGAACAACAGCGCAATAATGCCCGCTCGGAGTAGCTAGCATGATTGTTGGTGGCCTGGCGCTGTTTCTTAATTTTTTTGCTGTGGCGACGCTCGCTTTCTTTTTTGGCGTGGCAGCGGTTAGTGCTGTCTGCTTATTTCGTACTCCCTGGCAATCTATCGATGCTAGCGGTCGGCGCCGATTGCTATGGTTGGCGGTGTCTACCCCTTGGCTACTTGCCTTGGGGGTATCCGTCTTCTTTCTTTTGTCACTCTCGGTTGATGTGTCTTGGGTCGGGCAGTTGATGCACTGGCATCACGTAAACGCGTTTAATTTTTATAGCTGGCATGCTTATCCCTCCCTGTTGCTGTTATTGATGTTTGTTGCCGTTGCGGTCAAAACCTATCGCAGTGCAGCCACTCACCTTAGGGCTTATGGCTTGCTGAAGCTGGCGCTGAATGACGAGCAATTACTGGAGAGCCAGGTGCCACAGGCATTTTCGGCGGGTTTTCTGGTGCCTGAAGTATTTATCAGCACCGGCTTGATTGATCAGCTGGAGAAGAACGAACTCCAGATTGTGCAGCAGCATGAGCAAGCCCACGTCGAACGCAGAGATTCCCTGAAAAAACTTGTATTCAGCTTTCTATCTTTATTCTTTCCCTCGCGTGTTGCGCAGCCGATGCGCCAGGCGATGTCATTGTGTATGGAGCAGTGTGCCGATGAGTGTGCGGTGTCCCAGGGGACGAACCGGGCCGATGTGGCTATGACACTACTGAAAGTTACCAAACTGATGCGGGCCTACGGAGCGACCGGGGGCATGGCTTCTCTGAAGTGTGCCTTTGGCGACAGTGAGGTTAAGGCGCGGGTGGCGTACCTGATGCTGCCTCAACCGGCCCGCAGCGTACCGTTAGTGTTGATGATGGCGCTGCTCAGTGCCATTGCCTTATTGTGTTTGCTCAGCGTGGATAGTGTTCACCACGTCATCGAGACTCTGTTTACTCACTAGGAATACCTTATGAAGAAACCACCTATTCTGCCATTTTTAAAACCGATTGCCAGTCGGTTTTATCGAGTGAAGCTGTCGGTACTCAAGGTACCTTTTTTTTCGCCTAAGAAACCGATTGCGGGTCGGGTTTATGTGGGGGGTAGGTCAATCAGTACGATGCTCTGCGCGTTGATAGTTTGGCTCCCGGTATCTGCGCAGGCGCAAACCGAGCGCATGGCTTCTATCACGATGCAGGACGCGCTCACGAAAACGCTGCTGCAACACCCGGAGTTACCCGGTTATCGCGAGCTGCTGAAAAGCGCTGATGGTTATATCCAGCAGGCGAGCATCGGGGAGCGACCAGAATTGAGTTTCGTTGTCGAAGATGCTTTTGGTTCTGGTGATTTCAATGGCATCGACAATGCCCAGTCCACCTTGAGCTTGAGCTGGCTGCTAGAGGGGGAGTTGCTGGACAAGCGGACCCTCGCTGCTCGCAGTCAAAAAAATACCTTTATCGCCCAACAGGAAGTCAAACGCCTGGACATCGCGGCGGAAACAGCCCGCTACTATCTGGCCGCGTTGTTCTTTCAGAAAAAGAAACAGCTGGAACTTGACGCGATTACCCAGCTTGAACGTGTGCAAAGCGAAGTAGCCAAGCGGGTGAAGGCTGGCGCGGCTCCGCATGCAGATTTATATCGCGCACAAGCTAACCTGTCAGAGAAAAAACTGGTACTCAATGACGTCGGCTATGAGATCGACTCCGCCATCCAGAATCTGGCTGCCCAATGGGGCGAGTTCCAGCCGGACTTCGCCACTGTTCAGGGCAGTTTGGATGTGCCGGATCAGCCAGTGAACTTGTTTGCCATTCGTGAGCGCTTGGCGCAGAACCCCAATATCCAGCTGTTCTTGAGTGAGGAACGATTGGCCCAATCGAAGATTGATATTGCGAAGGCTGAAGCTAAGGCACTGTGGCGCGTCAACGCGGGGGTGCGCCGTTATGAGGCCACTAATGACTACGGCGTGGTGGCAGGTTTTAGCGTTCCATTGGGCAGTCGCGACAGGAACAAAGGCAAGGTGAGTGCTTTGTCGGCCCAGCAGGCCGTCTCTCGGGCTAACGCCGAGGCAATGCGTATCCGCATGGAGGCCCAACTGGCTAACTATGTGCGTTCCTTCGAGCGTTATCAGGATTCTGAAGCGGCGCTTAAGCAGGACATTATTCCGCGCATTGAGCGTGCGCTAAAGGAGGCGGAGAAGGCCTACAAGCTGGGTAAGTACAGCTTTGAAGAATGGAGCTCGGCCCAGCGGGAACTTCTTGCAGCCCAGGCTGCCTTGCTTGACCTGCAATTCAAGGCCCACCTGAATCGTGTCGAAATCGAGCGCGTGGCCGGTGTGGCCATCTGAGTCTGAGGAGAAATTTTGATGAAACGATTAATTCAACCCGGTGTTGCCATGGCCCTGTCTCTGATTGTGACAGGCACTGTGATATCAGCGCCAGCCTATGCCGTCGAAAACCAAGAGGCGGAGGCTTATGAAGAAGTGGAAAAGGGGCCGAACAATGGCCGCATGCTTAGACAGGACGGCTTTGCCATTGAGCTGGCCATTTTTGAAGATGGCGTGCCGCCGGAATTCCGGGTCTGGGCCACCCTGAACGGCCAGCCCCTCAGTCCCGATGAGGTCAAGGTTCGGGTCGTACTCGACCGCCTGGGTGACGTGCAGGACAAGATCGGCTTTTTCCGCCAGGAAGACTACCAGCGCGGTGACATGGCGATCTACGAGCCCCATTCCTTTGCAGTGGCACTGAATGCCGAATACCAAGGCAAAACCTATCGCTGGGCCTATGACAATTTTGAGGGCCGGGTGGATATTAAGGATGACATCGCCGCAGCTAACGGTATCGAAACGGCGAAAGCCGGTCCGGGCACCATTCACCAGACAATTACCGCTTATGGTGAGTTGATCAATCCGGTTGAAAACACGCGCGACATTGTGGCGCGCTTTGCCGGTGTTGTTAAGAAAGTTCATGTCAAGCTGGGCAGCCAGGTGAAGAAAGGCGATTCACTGGTAACCATTGAAAGCAACCAGGGCTTGAATGCCTACACCATTAAAGCACCGATTGACGGTGTGGTATCCGGCCGTTATGTCAGCGCCGGAGAGCAAACTGACGGGCAGACCTTGCTGCGCCTGATCAACAATCGAGAACTAGTTGCCGAAATTTACGTATTTCCACAGGACCGCTCGAAAGTACGAATGGGCAGTCCGGTGCTGCTGGAAGTCGATGGCATTGAGCAGCAGCCCCAGGGTGTTATCAGTTATATCGGGGCAGAAATCATCGAGGGGCAAGGCTTTCCGGTAAGGGTAGCGATTGATAACGCTGCGGGCGTATTCAGTCCGGGGGCTTTTGTTCATGGTCGAATTACGGTTGCCCACTACGATGTTCCGCTGTCGGTCAAGCGTGATGGCATTCAAGCCTTTCGCGATTTTCAGGTGGTCTACGCCAAAGTGGGTGAAACCTATGAAGTTCGTATGCTGGAACTCGGCGCGCAGGCCGGTGAATGGGCCGAAGTGCTGGGCGGGCTTGAGCCTGGCACCGAGTACGTGACCAGCAACAGCTACGTCATCAAGGCCGACATCGACAAGTCCGGCGCGTCCCACGATCACTAATCCCACGACCACGAGGTTCTTATGTTAGACATGATACTGCGGTCATCGCTGAATGGCCGCACGCTGATAATGGTCGCGGTGCTTTTTCTGTGCGCATTGGGGGCATGGAATTTTACCCGCCTGCCGATTGATGCGGTGCCGGATATCACCAATGTCCAGGTGGTGATCAACACCGAAGCCTCCGGTTATACCCCGCTTGAGGTCGAGCAACGGGTCACCTTCCCGATTGAAACCGCCATGGCGGGATTGCCGAATCTCGAATATACGCGCTCGGTGTCACGCTACGGCCTGTCCCAGGTAGCGATCATCTTTAGTGACGATACCGATATTTATTTTGCCCGTCAGCTGGTCAATGAACGGTTATCGACGGCCAGGGCCAAACTGCCCAGTTCACTGGACCCAGAGCTGGGGCCGATTGCCACGGGGCTGGGTGAAATCTTCATGTTCACCGTCGATGCCGAGCCCGGTGCTACCAACGAAGATGGTTCACTGATCACGCCTACCGATTTGCGAACAGCCCACGACTGGATTATCCGTCCGCAGTTGTTGCGGGTGCCCGGCGTGGTCGAGGTCAACCCGATTGGTGGCTTCAAGCGTGAAATCCAGGTGGCCATCAAACCGGAAAAACTGTTGTTTTATAAGGTGACCCAACAGGAATTGATCGCGGCGATTGCTGAAAACAACGAAAACCGTGGTGTTGGTTTTGTCGAGAAAAAAGGCGCTCAGCTGTTGCTGCGGGTACCGGGGCAGGCCGGTAGCCTGGAGGCGATTGGCAATATCCTGGTGCGTACATTTGATACGGTGCCGGTACGGGTGAAAGACCTGGCCGATGTTCAGGAAGGCCAGGAGCTGCGCTCGGGGGCCGCCACCCAGAACGGCCGTGAAGTGGTGATGAGCACCGTCTTTATGCTGGTGGGTGAAAACAGCCGCACCGTTGCCAAAGGCGTGGCGGAAAAACTGGAAGCCGTCAATGCCAGCCTGCCGGAAGGTATTGTAGCGACAGCCGTTTACGACCGCACCAAGCTGGTGGGCAAAACCCTGACAACCGTGCAGACCAACCTGCTGGAAGGTGCGCTGCTGGTTATTGTGATCCTGTTCTTCCTGCTGGGCAACGTGCGCGCGGCACTGCTGACCGCAGCGGTTATCCCCATCGCCATGCTGATGACCATCACTGGCATGGTGCAGGCACGAGTCAGCGCTAATCTGATGAGCTTAGGGGCGCTGGACTTCGGTCTGCTGGTCGATGGTGCCATTATCATTGTTGAAAACTGTCTACGGCGTCTGGGTATCGAAGCCAAAAACGGTCGATCGATGTCTCTGACTGAGCGACTTGAGGTGGTTTACAGCGCTACCAAGGAAGTGATCGGGCCAGCGCTGTTCGGGGTATTCATTATCACGGCCGTTTACCTGCCGATCTTTTCGCTGACCGGCGTAGAAGGCAAGATGTTCCACCCGATGGCCCTGACCGTGGTGATTGCACTGAGTGCGGCCATGCTGCTGTCAATTACCTTTGTGCCAGCGGCCATTGCCTTCCTGTTCAAGGAACCGGTGGAGGAGAAAGAAAATAAAACCTTCAATGCTCTGCAAAACGGGTATGAAAGTTTGTTGGTGAAAGCCATCAAGGCGCGCTGGTTGGTGGTTTCCCTGGCGGCGGTGCTGGTGCTGATCTCTGCTTGGGGGGCAACCCGTCTGGGGAGCGAATTTGTACCCAACCTGGATGAAGGCGATATTGCAATGCACGCATTACGTGTTCCTGGTACTTCCTTGTCCCAGTCGATTGAGTTCCAGCGGGTACTAGAAGAAAGGATCAAGGAGTTGCCGGAAGTCGAGCGAGTGTTTACCAAAATTGGCACACCCGATGTAGCTACCGATGCAATGCCTCCCAGCGTGGCAGATAACTTCATTATGCTCAAACCCCGCAGCCAGTGGCCTGACCCTGGAAAGCTGAAGACTGAATTGGTGGCAGACCTCGAAACACTGGTTAGTGATATACCCGGTAACCGCTATGAGTTCTTGCAACCAATACAGATGCGTTTTAACGAACTGTTGTCTGGAGTGCGTGCAGAGCTGGCGATTAAGGTATTTGGCGATGACCTCGATACGCTGGCGGAAGTGGGCAGTGTAATCGAAGAGGCCATCGCTGACGTTGAGGGTATTGTGGATATCCAGGTGGAACAGACCAAGGGCCTGCCATTTCTGACGATTGTGCCGCGCAGTGATGAGATGGCGCACTACAAAGTCAGGTTGAGCTCTTTACAGGAGCAGCTGGCGGTCGCTATCGGCGGCCAGGTGTCGAGCCTGTTCTACGAGGGGGATCGCAGTTTCGATATTACCGTCAGGTTGCCCGAGCAGCGTCGCAGTGACCTCGACAGCCTTGGCTCGCTGCCGATCCAGATTAGTGGCGAGCGCTATGTGCCCCTAAAAGAGTTGGTCGACTTTGAATATTCGGACGGACTTAACCAGGTCAACAGAGAAAACGGCAAGCGCCGTATGGTGGTGACCGCTAATGTCCGTGGCCGTGATCTGGGTTCCTTTGTGGAGGATGTGCAGGCGGCTGTTCAGAGTCGCGTGGATATTCCCGCCGGTTACTGGGTGGAATACGGCGGTACCTACCAGAGCCTGCAATCGGCCTCCAACCGCCTGATGGTGGTGGTGCCCGCCACGCTGGTGATGATCGTCGGTCTGTTACTTCTGGCGCTGCGCTCCTTCAAGGATGCCATGGTGATCTTCACCGGCGTGCCGTTGGCGTTGACAGGCGGTGTACTGGCCTTGGCCCTGAGGGATATTCCGTTCTCTATCTCGGCGGCGGTGGGCTTTATTGCATTGTCGGGTATTGCCATCCTGAACGGCCTGGTGATGGTGTCCTTTATCCGCGAGCTGATCAAGGATGGTATGGGTATCGACGAGGCCATTGTCAGCGGTGCGTTGACCCGCCTGCGCCCGGTCATCACCACGGCACTGGTGGCTTCACTGGGCTTTGTTCCTATGGCCTTGAACACAGGCATTGGTTCTGAAGTGCAGCGCCCACTCGCCACGGTAGTCATCGGCGGTGTGATCTCGTCAACCCTGTTAACCCTGTTTGTCTTGCCAGCGCTGTACCGCATGTTGCAGCGCCCCGCAAAAATCATTTCTCAACCTGAAACCCCCGTTACTCAATAATTGGAGGATTAAACGCTTTATGTACAAGTTGTTATTAGTCGCCGTTGCCGTCCTGGCCAGCACCCTGGCCTTCGGGCACGGCATGTCGGCGGAAGATCAAGCCAGAGCGCTGAACGCCAGTTACTTCGAGTTTGTAGAACTCGGTGCTATCCATATGATCACTGGCTATGACCACCTGCTGTTTCTGTTCGGGGTGATGTTCTTTCTGACCCGGTTCACCGAGATCGTCAAGTTCATCACCGCCTTCACCATTGGTCATTCGATCACGCTGGTGTTTGCAACCCTAGCAGGTATTAAGATCAATTACTTTTTGATCGATGCCGTGATTGCACTGACGGTGTGTTACAAGGCCTTCGATAATCTGGAAGGTTTCAAGCGCTACCTGAAAACCCGACCGCCCAGCTTGCTCTGGATGGTGTTCGGTTTCGGATTGATTCACGGCTTTGGTTTGTCAACTCGCCTGCAGCAGTTGCCACTGGGTGCGGAAGGGCTTGTCAGCAAGATCCTGGCTTTCAATGTTGGTGTCGAGCTGGGCCAAATCGCCGCACTGGCCATCATGCTTGTCGTCCTATCTGCCTGGCGCAAGCGCAAGAGTTTCACCCAGTTTGCCGCAGCGTCTAATGTTGGCCTGATGGCGACCGGCCTGTTCCTGCTGATGTTCCAACTGCATGGTTATATGCACAGTAAATACTCGGATGATTTCCCGCTCAACAAGGATGACCACTCCCATGTACATGAGGATATGGCGGAGTTGGAATATCCGAATCGTTCGACTGTAGTAGAGGATTTGACGGATACGGGAACAAAGGAAGAGTCGAATTTACCAACTGCAAGCGCTACTACTGATACAAGCTCTACGACAGATACGGAACCAGTTCCCGATAACAGCCAGCACAGTCATGACGGCTCCTCATACCACAGCCATTAGTAGGTCTGAACTAGAAGGGATACATGAATGATTGCTATATCATTATTAGATACCGATATTCTTCGACTGGAAGAGAAAGCAGCCGATGCGGTGATGGCGGGTGTAGATTATATTCATTTAGATTTTGGTGATATGGATGTGCTTCCCGCTACGCTGGTTCCAAACTTGTGCGATTCACTCCGATCTAGTGGCGTAACTTGCCCTATAGAAGTTCGGCTTCCGCGTAATGTAACTGTGAACGCAATTGCACATATTTGTCAGTCGGGTGCTGATTGGATTTTCATTGAGCCAGAAATGAAAGAACTAAACAGCGCGTTACAGGTGATAGACAGAGCTTGCAAAAAAGGATTTGTGATCAGCGATGATACCGATATCAGTGATTACATTGGATTCCTTCACAAAATTGACCATCTGATGGTTCGACTTGATAACCCTTTGGATGGCAGTGATGAGTTAACTAATACGTTGATCAATGACGTCGCAGAAATGAGAAAATTGGTCGTAGGTTTTAATGAGGATATTCAATTTTCTATTTCGGGCAATATATCTACGGAGGTTGTTAAACCGCTATTCCGTGCGGGAATTGCTAAGTTTGTTATCGGACGTCATATGTTGGATACCGAAGATTATTATTCACTGATTGCCGATATTCGAAAGCAAACCAAGTCGGCGTAAAAAGCATAGAGTTTTTAACTTACCGATAAATCAGTGCCCCGCGTCACTACAGTTCTCTGTAGTGACGCGGGGCGCGAAGCCACGGTATCTCTGGGCTACAGAATCTTTTTAGAAGTTATGAAAGAATTATGGGGGTATTTTTCTGGGGATTTAGCGATACTCTCTAGTAACAGGCGTGACTACTGCGCATTCAGTAGTGCCCCGGCTCGGCTAGAGCCAACCCCAGCACCCATGCTGTTTATGGGCTTCATTAACCCGGTATAGGAGGAAATCAACGACATAAAATGAAGTAACCGGATGCGTTAAGACTAAATGGTGCTGTATCCCACTGGAGACTGGTGCTGTTGGTAATAACCAATCTGGGTTTGAGGGAGTGGTGTCCCACGACGTTCGGCAACTCTGGTTGCCTCTCCATTAGTTGCAGCTAATGGACAGTCATAAACACTCACCAACTGCACGTACACCATATGTTTTGTAGTGCGCGTAACCGTTCTGAACAGTGGCTTATTTTTCTCATCTGATGCTACCTACTGTATTGAACCGTTATCTGTCCGTTCCTGATATTACAGTCTCTGTTCAGAACGGTTGCTTGTCTGTTCAAACGGTCAGTTTGACGACAGCGAATCACTACTCAACGCATCAAACTCAGCCTTAGCAAAGACGGTCAATGAATAAAGATTTCACCGTTTAGAACGGTCACGCGATTAACTTAATTTTCTCTCTGAAAAGTTGATTGCCGATTTACTCTGACACTCTCGCAATAATTCTCGCCAAGATAGTTAACAACGAGGATTCGCCGTGAGGGATTTGAATTATCAGCTTAAAAATCTGTGCGATCACAACAAAGATGGTAGTCAGACCACCAAGGCAGATCGTCATAAAAAATTACAAATGATGGCCGATCATTTGTTTGAATTGGGCTTTCGGCGTATGAATGCCAATTCACTGAAACCGAAACACGTCGATGCGCTCATTGCACGTTATCTCAGTGAAGGGTTAAACGAAGGTACAATCAAGAATCGATTGTCAGCACTGCGCTGGTGGGCAGATAAAGTCGGTAAACCCAATGTGGTTGCTAAAGACAACGCTTACTATGGTATTGAGTCCCGTGTCTTTATTACCAACGAATCGAAGGCGCGTGATCTTGATCGAGAATTACTGAGTAAGATCACGAGCGATCATGCGCGTATGAGTCTGGAGCTACAAAAAGCGTTTGGTTTGAGACGCGAAGAAGCCATCAAATTTATTCCTGAGTACGCTGATCAAGGTAACCATATCCGTTTAAAAGCGACGTGGTGCAAAGGTGGTCGTGCCAGAACTATCCCTATCCGCAACGAATTACAACGAGAAGTATTAGATCGTGCCCGCTTATTGGCAGGGCTAGGTTCACTCATTCCCAGTCATTTGATGTACGTCGATCAAATGCGTATCTACGAAGCAGAAACTAACAAAGTCGGCTTGCACAAAATGCACGGCCTGCGTCATCGCTATGCACAAGAACGCTATTACGAACTAACGGGTTGGCAAGCGCCAGCCTGCGGTGGCCCAACACGAGATGAATTATCCGAGGAAAAGCGCTTAGATGATAGAGTCGCCCGCTTAGCGATAACTCAAGAACTCGGTCATGGTCGTGAACAAGTCACGGCTGTTTATTTGGGTCGTTAGTTTCAAGGCAATACATGGCTCATTGGGCTTCGCCCAGGCCGCAAGGCCTTCCCACCCTCGCCGGGAGCAGGGGTTGCAGCGAGACTGCAACCCCGCGGGAAAGGCTTAAGGTGATACCGGCATCAAGGACTACTCGGCTAAGGCCTGCGTTCCTCCTTGACGCTGAATTCTCAACAGTGAAAACCCTGTCGCTATTGCAGTCTCAATAGTACCCGGCAGAGTTTCTGCCACTAACCAGGGTATAGCCACCCACTTCGGTGATTGGTTGTACCACCCCTACGGGAGAGAATATGCCCCGTAGGGTCATCTTTCTCTTCTTTACTCACTGTTAGGAGAAAGATGATGGAATACTTGGAAATGCGTGGAGAGGTAAAACTGAAAGACGATGCCGATTTGCCTGTTGTGAGCGAAGTTTTAAGCAAGTTAGTTGAAACCGAGTTCGTTGATACGGGCTTTATTGATATTCGTCGGAAAGATCCGGTACTCAGTATTTACGCTGAGGGTACGATCTCTGAAAGTTACAGCCTCCGAGCGCAGTTGAGAAAGCTGCAAAATCAGTTGTCAGAGACATCAATGATTGGAGTCACCAGTGAACGATGGGAAACCCTCGTGATACTGAAACACTCTGAGCCAGTATCGGCGCTTAGTCTCGAACCCTACGACCTTCTGGTTGTTGCCCAGTAACCCCCGAAAAAGGCCTGACATTCATCAGGCCTTTTTCATTTTTCTCTACCGAATCATTAAGAGACTTTTGGTGGATTTATACCGAGTTGATTCATCAGTTCAACAGCCCTAGAGTTCGACCTCATTAACTCGTCAAATCGTTTGTGCATTTCAACATTATGCCCCGGCGCGTCGATAACCTTATCAACGTATTCATCGCTACTTTCGATACCTGATTCTGAAAGAACCTGTTGATAGTAGGTATTTCTAATAGAACTAAGTTCGTTCAACTCGTATCTGTTACTTTGCCTGAAGTTATCCATTTCAATACTTATATCATTAAAAGACATCTGAGTCCGACGGTAGACTTCCATTTGACGCTGTTCTTGATTCGTTAGTTTGCCATCATCAAGGAATTTTTCTGAAAATTCTTGGTAAGCCTTTCCTTCTGCCATGACTTTGTCGATGTTGAGACTGAGATCAGTTGATTCATGCATATAACCTGTAATCCACTGAGGTATAGCCAAGTGTTTGGGGATGCCATTTCTATCAAGCTCGCTAATCGTCTGTGCTTGAGGTGATAGAGTTACAGTATCCGCACTCGGATTTCTAATAGTTGAGTTGCTATTGGAACTGTTGCCTGTACTCTGTAGCGGCAAATTATTGCCGCTTAACGATGTAGCCGTTGCCGCCGGATTGCCGTATAAATTTCCTATCTGCATTGCTAACTCCAAGAAGATTGTTGTTTATCTTGGTTTTCCCTGAGTAAAACCCGCCTGTTCTCAGTTACTAATACCCGCAATCCACATACAGCAAGCTATATGCCATTGCCAAGGCTATCTTTCTTCTACCTCTGAAAGGTTTTCGCTCCAAATCATTCCCGCAGATTCGTACCTTATCCCTCGTCTTACGAATCGACCGGAGTGGTTTATGTCAGCAGCCAGCGTTATTCCAGCCTCAGTGCTTAGTCTTGTTCTGTTATCGCCATCGTTGGAAGCGATGAATACAGATAACGTCGTTAAAGATAGTCGTTATGTGTCGGTTCAAATCGGCGCAACGCAAGCACAAAGCCATGTTTTGCAATCGATGATTCGAGTTTCTATTCCCGACGACATCACCACAGTAGGTAGTGCGTTGCAGTATTTACTCGAACCCTATGGCTATCAGCTCGATGATCAAATTGAGACGGCGAAAGTCTCTGATCTATATGTGTTGCTAACGCGACCACTACCTGCACCACACCGAACGCTTGAAGCGATGACACTACAAGATGCGTTGAGTGTTTTAGGCGGTGAGAGTTTTGATGTCGTTATCAATCCCGTTCTTCGGACAATCAGCTATGACTTAAAACCTGATCAAAAAGAGTATGTGAGTGATAACGATATAGAGACGGCTCAAGCTCTTTGGCGTGAACGCAATAAAGCGACATCTAGCCTTGTCGCTGATGAGTCTTCATCAATGAGGATGTTGGGTTATGGCCCGGTTAAACCGGGCGATACGCTTAGCCATATCGTTTTACAGTTTGGTATCCCTGATTTAACGCTGGATCAGGTCTTGGTTCATGCCTACCATTCCAACCCCCATGCCTTCGCCAACGACAATATGAATCATTTGTTGGTTGGTGCTCATATGAGTATGTCGTCAATCGTTGATGAGGTGCTGTCGCCTGCGGAAGCAAACCGATTGGTGGATGAACACTACAGCCGTTGGTTGCAAATGGTGCAGCCATGAGAGCCTTCACAGTATTTCTAATTCTGGCTGTGTCTGGTAGTGCTGTAGCGAATGATCCAAACAATACGGAAAGCGCACAAACACAAGTTTCCGAAACGCCTATCGTGCAGACCCCCGACACTGAAACACTCGCTCGATACTGGTCACTCGATGCGAAAGAGTATCAGCGTTATCAAGAACTGATGCGTGGGCCACTGGGTCATTGGAGTCCAACGATTGACCCGCTATTGGCACTGGGCATGTTCGCGACAACGCCAGCTCAGCAGAAACGTTATGCAGAGCTGTATGCGCGCCAGGAATTTGAATTGACAGAACGTACCTTACGTTTTCAGCAAGCGTATCGGGCTGCCTTTAATCGTTTGTACCCGAACGTGGATACGGTCGATCATCGATTGCTTGCGCCGTATCAATTACATCAACAGCAAAAGGAATCGGCCAAAGCTGCACGCTGGCTGGCTAAAAAGCAGTTTCAAGACGGTGATCGGGTGATGGTCTTCGTACCAACACAATGTGATCACTGTACTTCACTTATCCCCCGGTTAATGAGCCTGGTCTCAGGAACCCGGAACGCAGGTATCGACGTGTATGTTCGCAACGCATCCGACGATAACGCGGTTCGGGCCTGGGCTCAGGCTCACCATATTCAAGCCAATAAAGTAAGTGGTAACGCGCTAACGTTGAACCGCAACGAAGGATTGCTACAGCGCTTACAAAGTCGATCTACCAATCATCATTCAGCGGTCGTACCGATTTTTCTCAAACGAAACGATCAATTTTTTCAGTTACGTGAAGAGGACTTGGGATTATGAATATCAGTGCCATTCGACCGTTCATTGTGGGCGCGACGTTGATGCAGTCCATTTCAGCAACAGCCCTAGACGATCTACCGATAGCCTATGTGGTTGTCGCCAAGGCCACCGATGTTCCGGCTGATATTTTGTACGCCGTTGCCTTAGCCGAAAGTGGGCGAAGCTATAATGGCCAGTTGTTACCTTGGCCCTGGACGTTGAATATCGAAGGTCAGAGCTTTTATTGCGAGACACAGCGCGAAGCTGTGGTTATCGCGTCTGAAGCCATCAGTCGCAAACAATTGGTTGATCTGGGGGTTACTCAGGTCAACTGGTATTGGCACCAGCAACGCTTTAACCGTGTTGATGATGCTTTAGTCCCGATGTTGAATCTCAAAGCAGGCGCGGCGATTTTGCGCGAGCAATTCGAGGCCAGCGGTGATTGGTGGACAGCCGTAGGCCGATACCATGATCCCGGTCAGGACGACGAATCGTTGGCGAGTGCGGAGCAGTATCGTCAACGGGTACAGCGTCTCTGGAAAGGGACGTTTTAAATGAAGCGTTTTGTTCTTGCACTCTGCCTATGCTGCGGCCAATTTGTTCAGGCCGATCAATCACTGACTGTCATTTATGATTCTGGTAATACCTTACCAATTGCACCGTATTTACCTCAGCGTTCTGAACCTCAACCGAAACAATCCGTGCTTCCCACGAAGCGCCAATCCTTTCAGCTACCGATAGAGACGCCTTCCATGTCACCGGGAAGTGTGAGCGCGACGGCAAAGCCACTGAAGTATTTGCAACAACCGCTATTCCTGATCGGTGCCGATAAGCAATCCAAAGCCTGGCTGAAAGCGAGGCACGATCAACTCGTCAATCTCAGTGCCGTTGGCTTATTGGTACAAGTCGATACCTTGGAGGAGATTAAAGCGATACAGGCCTTAGCCAAAGGCCTACGACTAATCCCGGCGTCAGCCGAGAGCTTTGCCAAGCCACTGGCCTTGAAACATTACCCGGTGTTGATTTCCAAGGATGGCTGGGAGCAATGAGTGATCGTTATGAGGTGGAGGTTTTACTACGGCCACCTGTGGAACTGTCCTCGTCCTTAGTCTCGTTGTGTGCAGCGGGTATCGTCCTCAAAGCCCCACAAACCTTGATGATGCCGCCCAGTGTGGCGGTTGTCAGTGCCGGGTGTTTAGGGGTATTGGGTATCTGGCGAGGCCGCCAGGCCTGGCGGGTTTTAACCTATCAGCGTCACCTTCGCCGAAGTCCTCGTTACACCATGTCTTCGACACAAATCCCCGTCAGTCGAGCAGTCTTGTTTCTGGGGCGAGGTTTTCGTTGGACGCAAACCCACACTGAACGCTTATATGCCGCCCGTGATCGACGCGCCGAACATTACCTGCAACCCAGTGCCTTCAAGCAATGGGTACGGAAGAAAGAAATTGAGTGGGAGCATACGCCGCTGCTAAAACAGGTGGCAAAGCTGACCGCCACCGATTCAGTTTTAAATCCAGTTAGGCCTCCGCCTGCTAGCGGCGGCGATGCTGTGATTCATGGGGTGGGTATTGGCGGGGAGAGTAATGCCAGTATGCCCTTGTCTGATCGCGTCGGGCATATGGTGGTCATTGCTCGAACCCGCCACGGTAAAACCCGTTTAGCGGAACTGCTAATCACCCAAGACATTCATCGCCGCGACAACTGCGTGATTGTGCTAGACCCCAAGGGTGATGCTGACTTACTCAAGCGTATTCATGTCGAAGCACAACGTACCCAACGCCCCTTATTGATCTTCCATTTAGGATATCCCGAACTCAGTGCGCGTTATAACGCCATTGGCTCTTTCTCCCGTATCACCGAAGTGGCTACCCGTATCGCCAGTCAATTACCCGGTGAGGGAGATGCCAGTGCCTTTAAAGAATTTGCCTGGCAGTTTGTGAATGTCATCGCCGTGGCTTTGGTTGCGTTAGACGAGCGCCCGGACTTCTTAAAGATCCGGCGCTATATCACCGACATTGATCCGCTGCTGATCCGTTACGGCCATTACTGGTTAGAACAACATGGTAATGAAGGCTGGCAAGACGGACTGGCCGAAGTCCGTAATGCGATCAACGTGAAATCATTACCACGGGTAGACCAAGGCAAAGACCCGGACGCCATCGCCTTGGTGCGCTACCTCAAAACTCAAGTGGAGTTTGATCAGGTTTTGGAGGGTTTGATTTCAGCTTTCCGCTACGACCGCGAGTATTTCCAGAAAATCACCGTCGCGGTCAAACCCTTTCTGGAAAAGCTCACGACAGGCAATATCGCTGCGATTCTCGCACCCGATTTATCCGACGAGGAAGACCAGCGCCCGGTGCTGGAATGGGCACATGCCATTCGTGATCAAGCGATTGTCTATGTGGGTCTCGATGCACTGGCCGATCCTGAAGTGGCCAGTGCTGTAGGTGAATCGATGTTCAGTGATCTCACCAGTCTGGCTGGTCATATCTACAAGCACGGCATTGGCGATGATTCTTCGGGGCGAAGCCAGAAACCGCCCAATATTGTGATTCATGGTGACGAGTTTTCGGATCTGATCGGGCCGCAGTTTAAAACGCTCATCAATAAATCCGGTGGCGCGGGATACGAACTCAATCTCTACACCCAGACCTGGAGCGATCCTATTGCCGAGTTGGGCAGCGAAGCTAAAGCCGGTCAGCTCGCCGGTAACATCGGTACAGTCATGATCATGGGTGTTAAGGAAATCGCGACCTGCGAGATGTTCACCAAGCAGCTACCGGAAGTCAGCGTCAGTGAGATCATGGCGGTTTCGGGTGTCACCGATAACAGTGGCCTTGAGGGAGGTGTGAGCTTTACCTCCAATAATCAGGATCGGGTAAGCATTAGTCGTGTACCGATGATTTCCCCTGCGGATATTGTGGCACTTCCCAAGGGACAGGCCTTTGTACTGCTCAGAGGCAGTGAGCTATGGAAGATTCGTATCCCCATGCCGTCAAAGATCGACGATGACGAGCTGCCCGATGATTTGGGTGAAATGCTCCGTTTGATGCGCCAGGGTTATACCTCAGTTTCAGACTGGGGTAGTTTTCATGGGCGTTAAGGCGCATGGCTAAGTCGTCCGACTATCGACCACCGCCGCGCAAAGAACCCGGCCTGATCGGTAAGACCATATCCAGTACCGTGGCGCTGATTGTCTGGTTGGTGCTGAGTCTGCTGATTTCCATTGTCATTGAATGGATCGGTATGATTTGGTTCTGGCCAGAACAAGGGGCAGACCACTCACAGACCGTACTCGCCAGCGATCAAGCCTATCTCAGTAGCCAGCTCTACGAAAACTCCCTGAACACCAAGCACGTTGTTGCAGAGAAAGCACAAGATGCGGTGGCATGGGTTGAGAAGCAGATGAAATTCAACGCGAAGCCGCCGAACTTCAATGCCAAATCCAATAAGACGATGAGTTCCATCAGTGACTGGGGCAGCGAGTATTATCGTAAAGCGCAGCCCTATCTGGAAGCGGCAAGCACGGTTACCCAGACCTTTGTCATTCGTTTGGCGTTGATCGTATTTTCAATGCCAGTCTTCCTGCTGGCTGGACTCATCGGTGCCGTCGATGGATTAGTAGAGCGAGACCTTCGACGTTGGGGTGGCGGCAGAGAAAGCAGCAACGTCTTTAATCTCGCTAAGCGATCCGTCGTTCCTGCTTTCGTTGGGGCTTGCGTGATCTATATCAGCCTGCCGTTCAGTATTGATCCGGTCATCGTGCTTTTGCCATTCGCACTCTTACTGGGATTCGCCGTGCGTATTAGCTTTGACCGATTGAAAAAGTATTTTTGAGCTACATCAGCGTACTTATTGGAATTCCGGCGGTACGGTCACTTCGCCACAGTACATGACAAAATGGTCTGATATTCCTGTGGTTAACAATAGCTTTAAATAAATAATACTAATGGCCGTTTGAACAATTTAATCAGTATCGGGAGGCCCAAATATTTCTATGCCGGATCGGGATATTCTAGGGAAATATGAACATGATTCATGGATGTCGCTAGTGCGTCTAAGGTCAAAACTCTGTCTGCACGGATACATACTGTAGAATTTAATATCTCTAGACTTAAGCGATTCTATAACTGAATACATTATTGCGTCGGGGCAGCGCAGGCCGAAAATTATCTCTTCAAGTTTCAATGGTGAGTCCTGAAGGTCGACATTGTCAATAATTCGCCACTCTTTTTCGTACTCCCAAGGTTTGGCTTTACGAAGTAGTACGCTTTCCTCTAACTCTTTTTGAGCCAGAATATTATTTGCAAGGATTGCATTAGCGATCAAGCTGGTTTTTATTGTTCGTGACCCACCATAATTGACCTGATATATTTTTGGTGTGGGCTTTCTATCCAAAGAGTATCCAACGCAAAATCCGCTATGCTGATTTCCATAGTGACTCCACAATAAAGGATTGTCGTATTCCTCGGACAAGCAGCAGACACCTTGGTTATTTTGTTTAACTAATTCTGATTGAATTGTGTACGTGAGCTGCCATTTCTCGGCATCTTCCACCGTTCCTTCATAGTCTGGGTTTGTAGCCAAGTATGCGATGTTATGCAATTCGTCGGCGGCTGATTTATTTGCTTGTCTTATCGCATGTGTCTTCCCTTCATTTTCATTTATTCTTGCTAATTTAAGGGAGGATAAGACTTCGCTTTCTACTCTTTTCTTTATCAGTTCGCTTAAGATGTTTCGTAATGTATGTATATCAGTATCCGGTTCTATGGACGGGCTGCAATCCAAAGGATCGTTAAATCTAGAGGGATCTGAGTAGTAGAGCTGATCATGGCACAATGCTTCAACAGATAAAGCACTAAAAGATTGATAGCGGTATATCCTTGAAGGGAGAGAATCGTTCAATATTAAAATCCTATATTGATAGGTTTAAAGATTCAAAGTGATTAATTTCTTTCGATCCAGTGTCATAATAGTTCTCATCAAGTACAGAATACTTCTTGTCGAATTCTATAACTTTTCCTTCAAAATCAACCTCGCCTGAATCGACTAGGCCGACGATTAATTGCTTATCTTCTGGTCTACTTTCTTTTATGAAGCTGAGTATTTTATTTAAATTTTCCTTGTCCTGCTCTTGTTGGTTTGGTGCGTCGATAACAATCGGGAAGAAAGTAGCATTTCCATTCTTCTCTATAGCTGCTATAGAAGTAAAGAAATAAGCTAATATTGCACGGGGTAGATCACTCCCGCTTTCTTCAATAGATGGCGTTATATTTTTGTAAACACTTTCATCTAATGAATTTACATTCAGCTTTATAGTGTTTTTTCTCAAAAGTTCCCCGTGTTCTTCAATGATACGTTTTCTGCGTTCGGGGTCATCATACTTGGCCATCTCTTCGGTAGTTGAGGCTATTCTTAAATTCAAAGATTCGATTGATTTAAGGTATTCTGTTTTTTCTTTATCTAGATGAATTATTAGCGCCTTCTTGCTTTCTAGATCGATTAGGTCTTTTAGCTTTATATCACCCTGCTTTTGGGATAGTAGTTTATTTATCTTAAGGCGTGTGTCTCTGGCCTGGCTCATGGAGGATTCTGATTTTGAAATGGATTTTTCAATGTTTGACAAATCCTCTCTCAGCGATGAGAGTAAATCAACGCAGGTTTCAGTGTCTTGGGCTATATCAAAACGCTCAGAAAAAGAATTTTCGTAGTTGGCTCCACATGTGGGGCAATCGACAGTATCTCCGATGTCTGATGAAAATTTATAATCATCGCTTAGTTCGTCATGAGTTTTTACAACTATTTCGATCTGTGCCTCAATTCTAATCTTTTCTGTCTTTGAAGATATTATCTCATTCTTGTATTTTCTTTCTAAGCTCTTTAGTGCATTGCATCTATCTATTAATTCATTTACTTCATTTCTAAAGGCGTCTATATCTATGTCAAAATCCACGCCAGAAAAGTCAGATAGGGTTTTGTCGCGGACTGATTGAATGGCTTTTACTTGTCTTTCGGGTTCATCTTTTTCAGATTCTAGATTTTTTCTGGTCGAGTCTAGCTGATACCATTTGTCCGGCTTTATTCCAAAATGATAGCCTGCAACACGCTGCTTCCAATAAGCAAATTGTCCTAGGTTCGTAAACGAACACCATGTTCCTGTCCATCCTTTGTCTTGATCAAGATAGAAAGGTAGCATTAAATATGCAGGTGGTGGGGTTATAGATTTACCATCTCGGTCAGTTAGCTTTAATCTAAAATCAAATATTCTAGCCAATTCAGGAGCCAGCTCATTAGTGACGCTGCTATATGTTCCAATCGGTTCTTTGGATGAGCTGAACAGAGAAAATGATCCTCGATGCCTATAGATGTAAAAACTCAAATTATCTAACTTAAATTTTATCAGCGTTAGAATATCGGCATTTTTCCAGTTTTTATGGATGTTGTGAGGGTTAGCTCCAAAGGCATACTGTATAGATTTAATGACAGACGACTTTCCTGTGTCATTTTCTCCCTTGATGATCGTGGCTATTGGGTCGAACTCGATCTTCCTCGCCTTTTTTTCTCGATGAGAGACGAGAAGCATGCTTTCTAACTGCAAGCTTTTCATTTTGTTTTATCCTTAGGTTTCTTATCAACTTCCGATATTGGATCATTTCTAAGTGCCTCATATACTATTGCTGCCTTAACGTAAGGCTCATCGTAATTTTCAGAATGTGCTTCCATAAGAAAAGGTAATGAGGAATCAACAAGCTCTTTTAGAGTATTAGTGTTCGAACGACTTGGGCATTCTATGACTGATAAAACATCATCACTTAATCTTAGATGTAGATCGTCTGTAACGTTCATTTTATTAACTATATATTGCTGCCAACTTGACTTTATCTTTCTTATTTCATGAAAGGAAAAACTTTCTGCATTCAATACATGACTTGCCTCTTGCCATAAGTCTGAATCGCTGGTTCTCTGGGTGACAGCACCAATCATTGTTTGAAATTCAGATCTTCCAATACTTTTATGGGCTAGTAAATCCGCCGTATGATCTACCTTTTTCTCATAGTTTGACTTTCTTCGTATCTCGTCAAAAAAGGTCTTATATACTAGAGATATATTGATTTCCGATTCGGGATGAACTTTTTCGAAAAACTCTACTAGCTTACCTTTTGTCGTAACTGAATGATCATCTATTCTTAAGTCATTTTTTTCTGTTTCTATTTTTTGTAAACCATGAATGTTGCAAAAATTTTGGCTTTCTGGCTCAAGAGCGGATTGTAGTTTTTCTTTATCTTTGTTGGATAGCTGGCTGAATTTTACCCTCTTCATTTCTAATGCTTTATCACCATTTTTTAGTTTGGTTGATAAAGGTTGATTGGATGTGAAAACTAATTTGGTAGTATTTTCTGGAAATGATTGATAATTGTCATACAGTTTAGCAAGTATAGATGGAGAGCCCTTGTTTTCCTTTGTGAGGGCTCCAATAGTCCAATTCCCTGATGTTTTACTTTTGACTTGATAGAAAATGACTTCAGAAGGATCATTTTGCGAGTCAAACACGACAATATCGTCGTGATATTCAAAGACCATTAGATAATCAGAGTGGTTGGAATGTAACTCCAAAAGTTCACATAAAGACCAATTCTTTTGATAATCAAACCTGTTAGAAGACCTAGAACCAGCGTTTTCTCTCAATGGCTTGTCTGTAAAAGACTCTAGTAAACTCATAAAAACTAATCCGATATTGAATATTTTCTCTCAGGTCGTCCAACCTATAGTTACTAGCTAGCCTCAAGACAGATACAACCGACAATTAACTTTCTTATAACCCTGAAAGCTTTTCTGTAGTTCCTATTGTAACTATCCCTGATCATTGCTCCACCAAACAGGAGAATGATCATGCGCTACAGAATCCTCTTAGCCATTATTGCAATCACCATCGCCTCAGCAAGTCACGCGGTAACAGATCAAGAGCGTACAGTGCTCCAGCGTCTGCATTCTGAGCTAACCGTTATCAGTAGCATCGTTGAGGAAGCCGAGCAATCAGTCAACCAGAATGACCGTCAGCAGGTTGATTACGCGCAACTAAAAGCCGATTTGCAGCGTATTCAGGAGGGGGTTGGCGATATTTTGAACAATCAGCGCCGCGAACCGCGTTCCTTGCCGTCGATTTCTGGAGACTACCGCTAATGGCGGTATCTGCCTCTCAAGAAGCCGCTTTCACCGGGGCAACCCTCGGTGTACCTATGGCCAGCTTCAATCTCTCCATTCTACTGATCTTTTACTCCGTGCTCTACCTCTGGGCAGTTTGGGTGATTTATACCCAGTGGAAAGCCTGGTCGAGGCGCAAGATCGATTTTTATGACTTCCTCATGCGATCGGTCAGACCGATTTTCCTCACTCTGGTCTTAGGCTTCCTACTTCGATGACCTAAAGAAAATACCACTTTCATGTTGAGCCGTAGGCTCGACTTTTTAACCTCGTTATTGGCTCCGCCACCGCGACAGCAACAACGACAAACATTTGGCTACAACATAGGAGAATGCCAATGAATGTCCTAACTGTCCTGTCGCGCCGTAACCGGCAACGAACGTATCAATTTCTCTACTCTCGATGGCAGATGCTGTGGATTGCGTTATTGGCGATTCCAGCTTATGCCCAGCTACCCACGCCGGTTGATCCTTCAAACGGTGCGCCCAATGGAAACTACCTGCAATTTATGGAGGGGTGGACTGGCGATGCCGTTGATTACATCGCGCTGGCCATCTCTGGTGCGGGGTTTCTATGGGTGGGCTGGATTCTGCTTTCCAAGTTCAATGAAGCCAGAAGCTCTAACGATCCCGATTGGGGTTCTGTTGGCCTAACGGCTGTGATTGCCGGTGCGTTGCTGGCCATTGTGTCGTTCTTCTTGAATGAAGCCGTTGGCATCATCTAGGAGCCACCATGACTACAGATCGCAATGAGCTACTGCCGCTGCGTCTGAATGCAGAACCCTCGATATTTCGGGGGTGCTCGCTTTCAGAACTGATGATGTTGGTGACTACGGGAGCAGCAATCTTAGTGCCTTCCAGCGTCATCATCTGCGGCTTGTTTGGCTATCTGATGATGGGCGTGGGCATCGGACTATTGCTCATTATTGGCTGGGTTGTCATCGGAGCTACGGTGCTACAAAAACTCAAGCGCGGTAGGCCACTGGGTTTCTACCAGTTGCGATTGCGGTTGTGGTTAGAGGATTGGCACCTACGCAAATCACCCTTTATTCGGCAAAGCCGCGTGTGGGATGTAGGCCGGAGGGTGCGGTTATGAAAGACCTTTTACCCTTTCGGAACAATCAGGCGCGTAACCGGCTGATGGCTACCACTGACCATGTTCGTTCACTGCGTATCGCTGTTGCCTTTTTGGTCGTCGTCATTGTGGCGCTGTGGTGGCGCAATGGTGTGTTGCAGGAAACGCGGCGGCTCTACATCCCTCCCGATTTAACCCAGGGCATGGTGACTCAGTTTGAAAACGTACCTGCGCCCTTGGTGTACACCTTTGCCTATTACATCTTTCAACAACTGAATCGCTGGCCGTCTGATGGTGAAAAAGATTACCCGCAACAGATATACAAGTTGCAGGGTTTTATGACGCCTACTTGCCGGGTCGCACTGGAAGCGGATATGAATGACAAGCAACGCCTGGGCGAGCTTCGCCAGCGTGTACGTAGCATTCAGGAAATACTCGGCCACTCTTACACGCGCTCGCGTGTGATTTTTGAGAGCAATAGCGCTTGGCTGACTTGGCTGGATGTGAATGTCACGGAATCCATAAACGGCCACCCCGTAAAAGATGTCATGTTGCGCTACCCGATGCGCATCGTCCGGTTCGATGTGGATAAAGAGGTTAACCCGTGGGGATTGGCGCTTGATTGCGATGACACCATGCGACCTGAACTGCTGAGCGAACATCACATTGGCCAACCCTTTGTGCCGGAGGTAAATCATGCTGAACCTACGCAATAATCCTATGCAGATCATTGTGGCTCTGTTTGCCTTGCTGCTTATATCCAGCATGGCTCTAGCAGATCCAACACCTGCCGCCGAGCGGATCGTTTGGGACAAGCGCCCGATTGCTGTACATATCCAAGGTGACCAAGAGCGCATCATTCATTTCCCGAGCGATGTGCGCTACTGGTTGCCTGACAGTTTACAGCGCAAGGTATCCGTCGTTTCAGCTAACGGCGTTTTGTACATTCGAGCGGCTGAGTCTTTTCCGGCCACGCGTATCCGCGTGCAGAGTTTGATTGATCAAACGATTTACCTGCTCGATGTCACTGCTAATGACGCGAAGTCTGTTAGCGATGAACTGGTGATTATGAAGCCAGACGGTGCGGTTAATCAGGCCAAAGACCAGACGCAGAACCGCAAAGCTGATGATTGGCGTGTGCGTTTAACCCGATACGCCGCACAACAACTTTATGCTCCAGAACGTTTATTACGTGGCGATAGCCAGATAAAGCGTATTCCCATTGATACTGAACAGTCTATTCCTCTCGTGCGTGGTCACCAGCTCAACGCGCTGCCTATCGCGGCGTGGCAAGGCGGCGGTTATACGGTCACTGCGATCAAGTTGCGCAATAACACCCAGCGTAAACAGTCATTAGTTTTTTCTGTCAGCCCTAAAACCGACTCAATTAATCTAGCGAGCACCTTGCGCGGTCGCTGGTTAACGGCTGCCACACAGCATGAATTTCTGGGCGCTGCTGGCAATGACACTGATACGACTACCTTGTACCTAGTTTCAGATCGTCCGTTTATTGAAAGCCTGGGTTTTGTCGCTGCACCTAACAAAGAAGTTAAGGAGGCGACCGATGGCTGAGAAGCGTATGAATCCATTGCTTATCGGTGGCGCGGCAGTCGCGGTACTGTGTCTGTCTCTGGTGATGTGCTCTGACCGCAAGGTCAGCCATCAGCCTATCCAAGCGGTGCCAGGTTATGATCCAGCCGCCAAGCGCGAAGATGGTGACACTCAAACCGATACCATTCGCGCATTGCAGGCTTATGCCCGCGAAGCGGTGAATAAGGCCGATGCCTTACATGCTTCGACCGAAGATAAGATGGGGCAAGTGCTGGAAAACCGGCAACAGCTCTCGACACTTGCCCAGTCCAGCGACGAAGCGCAGAAACAACTCGATGACACCAAGGCAACGGTGACCGAGTTAGAACAAACCCTATTGAACCTGCAACGTGAACTGGCCGATGTGCGCAGTGAACAAGCCTTAGCAAAAACACCTCTAAACGAAGATGGCCTACCCATAGGCTTCGGCTTTGATGAGCAAGGTGGTCTGCGTGACGATCCCAACCGAGGGGAATGGTTTAACCCGATTGATTGGGCAGAGCCAGAGTCCGACAGTGGTGAAGGAAACCGTTTTACTGGATTGCTACAAGGCCCAGCGGTCAACGCGGAGCCTGCCGACGATCAAGCATCACCCTCAAGACCGGAAGTTGTTATTGAGCCAGTGTATACCTTACCGAAAGATGCCACGCTCACAGATGGCTTGGCGCTGACGGCGCTCATTGGTCGCATTCCTGTTGAGGGGCAAACACCTGACCCGTACCCCATAAAAATCTACATAGGCAAAGAAAACTTGTTAGCCAATGGTCATGAACTGCCGGAAGTCGAAGGCATGATTTTTAGTGGCCTGGGCTTTGGTGATTGGAACCTGTCTTGTGTCAGTGCCCGGTTGATGTCGGCCACGTTTATTTTTGAGGACGGTTCTATCGTCAATCACAGCAGCGCCGGTCAGCCGTTGGGTTATATCTCTGATCCCAGCGGTGTGCCATGCGTTGCTGGGCGCTTTGTCACCAATGCGCCAGCTTTTCTATCGCAACGCGTGGGTCTCGCCGCTCTTGGTGCAGCAGGCTCGGCTTACGCCGAAGCGCAACAGCAGCGCCAAACCTCAGCATTGACAGGCACCACTACCAGCAATGTGACGGGCAACATTAACAAGCTGGCGGCGGGTGAAGCGGTGCAATCGGCCACGGATGAAGTGAGCGAGTGGCTACTGGCCAGACAGAAACAGAGTTTTGATGCGGTTGTCGTCAATCCAGGTGCGGCGGTATCCGTGCATCTGGATCGTAGCCTACCGCTGGATAAGAGTTCGATTATTAGGAGGTTGCGTTATGCACAAGACGATTCGCACGCTCGCACTGATCTTGATTAGTACCGCATTCATCAGTGGTTGCGCCAGTTCTAAGAGCCGGGTGTTTGGTCAAGACATGCCGAGTATGAAAGCCATACACGACGACAAGTTTCAGAATGAAGATGCGGCACCGCTAACTAAACCTTTACGGGAAGTGCATTTGAAAGAGCCAGCAGCCGATTCAGAGTTTCAATGGCTGCCGAATCCGACGTTAACCATGTACGTGTTTCCACATTTGAGTGGCGCTGGACATCCCGTGCCAGGATACAGCACCTTCTTTAAGTTTTACACCCAGGATCACGTTGCTGCGCCGGGTGAAATCCAGGGTTGGGAGTAAGCCATGACCAAGGATAAACAAACCAATCGCTTGGTGACCGATCAGGATGTTGCAAATCTCTATCGCCGACCAGAATCGCTATCCGACTGGTTACCGTGGGTTGATTTTGATGAAGCGAGCCAAACCTTCACACTGGAAGATGGCTACAGTGCAGCCGCCATGTTTGAGATTGTGGGAGTCTCTACCGAAGCGCGATCCGAGCGCTTTCTCGAAGAAGTACAGGCCAACATTCAGACGTGTATCAACCACACCATACCGGCTCACGATAATCCGTTTGTGTTGCAGTGCTATGTGTCCGATGAAGATTCATTGTCGGCACTATCGAAGACTCTCGATCAATACGCCAGTGACAACCAAAGCCAATCGAATGCTGAGCAGCAGCGACTCACCAATAATTTTGTGGGTCGTATGCAGCGTCATTTCAAGCACGTCACCCATAAAGGCGGGTTGTTTGAAGACACCACGGTAACCGGTGGTGATTGGCGAGGCAAAGTCCGACGAGTACGCGTATTCCTGTATCGCCGACGAGATGCTAAAGATCATTACAACATCGATCCGTTGACCGAGATTAATCAGGTCGCCGAGCGGTTTGTCACTCAGATGGTGGCAACCGGCATTGGTATACGGCGTTGTGATGACCAGGATTTATACGCTTGGCTATTGCGCTGGTTTAATCCCACGGCTGATATGACAGCCGGTGATCTGGATGCATTAACTGAGCTGACAGAACTGCCGAAACTTGAAGAACGCCCCTTTGGACATGATCTCTCTCAATTGCTGTTTCTATCTCAGCCTGAATCCGATCAGAAGCATGGTGTTTGGTGGTTTGACGACATGCCACACCGTGCCATTGCGGTGGATGCGTTACGGCGCAAACCGTATCCCGGTCATTTCACAGGAGAACGTCGTATAGGTGACAATCTGTATGCCTTATTCGACAAGCTGTCCGAAGGCTGCGTGCTGGCGATTACCATCACTGTCATGCCTCAGGACAATGTTGAAAATCATATTGTACAAATTCTCAATGCCGCCAAGGGCGAGACCGCCGAAGCAATGGCGGCAGAGCAAGATGCCAAAGAAGCTTTAAAGTGGATGTCGCACGGCGACTATTTGTTGCCGACAACGATGACGCTATTTACCCGTGGTAAAGACCTTGGCCAATTGCAAAAACGCACCAATGAAGTCAATGCGCTATTGCTCGCCAATGGCCTGCATCCCATTCGGGAAAAAGATGAGCTGTTGCCACTGGATACCTATATTCATCAGTTACCCATGAACTACGAACCCAAACGCGACAAGCTCAATCGCAAAAGTCGATTGGTGTTCTCTAGCGATTTGGCCAACTTGCTGCCGTTCTATGGCCGCAGCAAAGGTACGGGTAATCCCGGCTTGGTGTTTTTTAATCGCGGCGGTGAGCCACTGACGTTTGATCCTCTCAATAAAGCAGATCGTGCCAAGAATGCCTTTGGCCTGGTATTGGGGCCTCCGGGATCGGGTAAATCCGCGTTGATGGTTTATATCCTCTTGCAGGTCGCCGCCATATACGGCGCACGTATTTACGTGATCGAGAAAGGTGGCTCGTTCAAACTGTTTGGCGACTACTGCAAGTATTTTGGCCTGTCGGTCAATCAAGTTACGCTCCACCCGAAAGAAGATGTCAGTCTGCCGCCGTTTTCTGATGCCTATGAAATGCTGGAACGAGAAGCAGCTAAGCAACGCTCATTAGGTAGCGAGGCGTCACTGGATGCCTCAGACAGCGACGATGACGAAGAGCGTGATCTGTTAGGAGAGATGGAGCTGAAAGCTCGCATCATGATTACCGGTGGTGACAGTAAAGAAGAAGCCTCAATGTCCCGCGCAGACCGCCTGACGATTCGGCAGGCCATTATCAAAGCGGCTCAAGATAAATTGGCCGCAGGCAGTAAAGAGATTGTGCTGACCGAGGATGTGGTAACCGCACTTAATCAGATCGCACAGGAAGAAGAAAGCACACCGAAACGTCGAGAACGGGCTAAAGACATGGCCGATGCTATGGCATTGTATTGTTCCGGCACTGCCGGTCATTTTTTCAATCGACAAGGTAAAGCCTGGCCTGAAGCCGATGTCACAATTCTCGAAATGGGACTACTTGCGAATGAAGGCTATGAAGATCAGCTCGCCCTTGGCTTTATGGGGCTAATGAATCAGATCAACGGAGTGGTGGAACGTGAGCAGTATGCTCACCGCCCTACCTTTGTTCTAGGTGACGAAGCTCACTTAATTACCACCAATCCGCTACTCGCCATCTTTCTGGTTAAGATCGTTAAGATGTGGCGCAAGCTGGGGGCTTGGTTGTGGTTGGCCACTCAGAACTTAGAGGATTTCCCTGATACCGCGAAAAAACTACTCAGCATGTTTGAGTGGTGGATTGCAATGGTCTGCCCGAAGGAAGAAATCGAACAGATTTCTCGTTTTAAAGACCTGACCGATGAGCAAAAGCACATGCTATTGGCTGCTCGCAAGGAACCGGGAAAATACACTGAGGGCGTGGTGTTGGCGGATACGCTGCAATGCCTGTTCCGCAACGTACCGCCACCATTAGCGTTAGCCTTGGCTATGACCGAGAAACACGAAAAGCAGCAGCGTGCTGAAATCATGCGATCCCAGCACTGTTCTGAGCTGGAGGCAGCTTTTACCGTTGCTGAAGAACTTGTAAGTCAGGGTTAATGGATTAGTAATCTATGAGTTTGGGTTTGATCCATCCCAAGCAGGAAGAAGTTTCTTACGGTTTGTTTGAAATTTGATCGGATTGTTCAAGTTAGGTGATACATGGTATTTTGGCGTTTCTGCCCACCATCTAAAACAATAGGGAGCATTGTATGAATATTTATAGTCGCTGGGCTTTTGTACTTTTCTCATCTACCCTGATTGCAGCATGCTCATCTCCTCAATTTAAGCAGGGCGAAGTCCAAAGCAAATGGACTCAATCACTGCGTCAATTGGGGATTGTGCCAACTTTTCCGCCAAGAGAAGACTTATTTGTTGGCGATGTATATGTCTCCAATTATGACCCTGAATCTGAGGTGGTTAGTGAGATATTCAGTAAGGACTTTGATAAGCTAAAGCCGGATGAGAAGCCTATACGTCTTTCTATTGGCATGAATTCAAGGCTTCATCGAATTAATCTTCTTGATGAAATCTCAGCGGAATACTCTAATAGCCTTTCAGCGCCACCAACTACTAACGAATATAATTCAATCTTAGAAAATCCGACTCTGGCTGCAATCGATACAAAGATTGCAGCCCAAAAGGCTGTTGTTGACGCTTTGAAAAAGAGTGTATCTGATGCGGCTGAAAAGGAAGCAAAGGCTGAGCAAGAATTAAAGACTAAAAAGAGAGAAAAAGCTGATGCTGACAAGAAGGTAAACGATGCAACAGCGGCTCTCACTAAGGCTAAAGGCAAGAAGCCAGATGTCTCTGCTGAAAAATCTCAATTAGCTCAAATGAAGCTTGAAAAGCGCAGTATTGATGACGAGGTGCTTGCTGCTAAGAGAGCTGTGGAAGACGCGCCAGATGATCCAAAAGATCCAGCTAAAATTACGGCAGATAGGAATAAACTCTTAGCTGACCGCAAGCTTGAGGATCACAATAAAAAAATTGCTAGGCTGACGGCTGATATTACAGCAAAAGAAGCCGTGCCTGCTGATGTTTCAATCGAGGAAAAAGCACTTCAAGATGCTGTGGGTGAGCAATCCGCTCTTGCTACTGCTGTAACAACTGCTACCCGTGCCAAAGAGGATGCGACTGCGGAGAAGACTAAAATTGCTGCTGAAAATGCGCCCAAAATTACGAAGGAAGAGGAAAAGTTAAAAACCTTGACCGACCTTAAAGCGAATGTGCAAATAGCGGGAGCGAAGAATTTATACAGCCAGCCTCAATACACGGCCAAAGATATTTTCAAAGATGAAGTAACAAATGACGTAAATAACAAGCCTGTAACAAAGAGTAGGATTAATCGATTAAGGCTTGTTGGTTTTCCAGAATTTGCAAGTACATCAATCTCGCAAGGTGATTTGTCTGCATTAATCCCTTCAGAAGGGCTTGCTGCAAATATCACAGCATCGAAAGTCGGTAGTATTGTGGTTAAAGTTCCCGCTGCTGAGTCTTATGGTATTTCATTTTCAGAGTTCTTTGACAATGTCTTTGATCAAGAAGCCGTAGATACAGACATAAAGAGTGGACAAAATGCTTCTACAACGATGAAGGTTCGCCATTACAAATTTAAAGATGACAATCTTAAGGATAAGCTTACAAAAACAGCTTTTATGCAAGTTGGCTCTGAGGAGGGTAATAACTCAAGGCATCTATACTTCAGGTTTATAACTGAAGTATTTTATGCAAGAGCAATTGATGTGAGTGTGATTGGTTCAGAAAGGTTCGGAGGACTACTTGAATATGCCAAGCCTTTTAATGTCGGTAGTAGTGACGATAATACCGATACTAGCCAATCCGAAGATCCAACCAAGGACGATTTTACAGGCGCTATCAATTCCACAGCAGGAGGAGAGAGTGACAGTTTCCTTTCCACAATAAAATCTAATTTGGGAAGAACACAGACTGTGCCGGGTGGTGCAATACAATTCCTAAGCGCCAGCGAACGGTCATTAGGGATGAGAAGGGTTTATGACCGGCCGATTGCAATTGGGTTTAGGGCGGTAACTGTAAAGTACGATCTATGCGCTAACTTTGATGAAATCAATGTCAGTAATGAAGATGGAAAATTCATTTACTACAACGATTGTGAAGACTCGATTGACGGCGTTGTGGTCAGTAGCTCTGCCGTCCCATTATCTCCAATGTGACTTTAATAGCTATACCCCTAACACAGCCCCATTACATAGGGCTGTGTCTACTTTTGTAACGATATTTTACCGACATCTATAACGCGGTCTAAACCTGTATTCCAATTAAAAGTATATAGAATGGCATAGCAGCAGCTAAAAAACGTTTTAGCCGTGGATGCTAAGCAGTTTGTAAAACTTACTTTTTGGTCTGAAAGCTTTTCCGTATTAACACAACTGAAAAACTCCGATGATTGAGCCATCAGGACATTGAAGGCTAATCAAAAGTGGCTATCGGAACTAGGTTATTAATTTTCACCGTTACTATCAGCTTAGCTTGTGCGAGTGTACAGGCTGCATCAAGCCTGTGGCCTGAGTCAGTGTTGGTCGTTACGTCTGATAAATATCCGGTAGCTACACCAAATACCTTCAAAAGCTATATCCCGAAAATAACACTATTGAATCTCGATAGTGTTTCTCATATCGAAAGCCGTTTAAGCAAAGGTCTGCCTGTCAACGAAGATCTTGCAACGGCTGAGTTTCATCGCCGCGTCGAATCGATTGGTAGATCACGGATTGAATCTGAATTGCGCAGCGCCTATCAAGCTGTTGGGACAGCTATGGCCCACGATTTAGATCGCTACCCAGCAATAATTTTTGACGAGGAGTTGGTGGTCTATGGATTGACTGACCTATCACAAGCCCTCGATAAATACCGACAGTGGCATTTGGAATCTGGCGAGGTAACGGGTCATGAATAAACTACCAATACTCCTTGTCTTGTTTTTCGCTGTGCTCAGCAATCCTGTTAGAGCCTTTGATGCAGAACCTACGACGCTGACATTGAGCGATATTACCCAGTCCATGACACTTGACCGTTCTTGTCTGAACTACTGTATTACTGGCGTGTGTGTCTGGCTCCGGTGCAGTATCTTCGAATGCTCGATAGAAACAAGTATCCGCGTCCGTCACTACAACCCCGATTTGATTGTCAGTGTCTTTGACAAGCCAGGCGACAATCCGTGGCAGGAAGCGGAAGAAATATTCGGAGATATCGAACGGCAACTAACAGCTTCTATCGTGGGGATTTTTCACGGAGCGGAAGCTGGTGGTGGCCATCGCGTTGAAGGTGGAAATACAGCCACAGACCATAGCTTACGCTTCAAAGAAGTCACGGCGATTGGTCACCCCTTTAGTTCTATTACGGATTTTATCGCCAACAGTGGCTATTACTGTCCATCTGAGGCCGAGTCCTTTCAACCCTACCTGTCTTCGTCCCTTGATGCTCTGACTTGGCGTTTAGGTATTCCTGAATTGCTTTATATACAAAACCTGATTCCTGGCCGACGTGTGGTTGGTTCAGGCATTCAACAGCAATGGGGTGCAGTGTGGCCGCGTACTGGTTTTATCAACCAGAAGGACGATACCAAGGCGTCAGCAGTGGTAGCGCAACGTGCGGGCAATATCGTGACTCAAATCCGCCAGCCTCATGTTTATACGGCCTTGGACGGCAACAATTACAACCGAACATGGCTGCCCGGTGAGCTGGTAGAGAACGATCCTGACACAGGCGTTTGGCAAATGCTCGCACCTGAAATGGATAGCCAGTGTTACGTCTTTGGCGAGAACGATGTGTATCGCAGGGCGTGGTCGTCAGGTCGTATTGCCCACGACAATCGCTATGCCTTTTCTTTGTGGCGTCCGTATCAGTGTTGCGAAGCGCAAGGCGCTTATCTATTCACCGTGCCACTGGAGGTGTGCATATGAAAACCATCAAACATCTCGTTATTGGGTTTGTATTGGTGTTTGGTATTCAGTTTACGCATGCTGAACCTGCGCCGAGTAACGACAGCTTGTTTTACTACAAAATTGGCGGCGGTCGGGATATAGCGATACCACCGAGTTTGAATATCACCACTATCGATTTATCACTGAATGGCTCAGTTTCTGCGCTGTCGTGCAGTGGTTTTGATCCGATGGTCGCAATAGAAAACTCACTGGACAATATTAGAAACGGGGTTGATAACGCTGTAAATGCTTTGGAACTGGCAGCATCAGCGGCCATCGCTAATCTGCCCGGATACATTCTGCAAAAGGCCAACCCTGGTCTTTACGATCTATTCCAGAACGCCTTGCTTAGGGCTAACGAAGCTTTCTCTCTGGCAACCAAAAGCTGCGAACGTATCCAATACGAAATTGCCAATGGCACGAACCCCTATGCCGAGTGGGTAACTGTCAGTTGGGGTGACTCGTGGAAACGTTCTCTCGGTGTTGGCAGCGCCAATATTCATGACGCCGTTGACGACGCAGAAGACGCGCATAACGATGGCATTGAGTGGGTGGGTGGAATACGACGAGGCGGTCAAAATCAAGCCCCAATTCGTGTGCTCACTGATGTGGCTTCGGCTGGCTTGAATATCCTGTCGGAACGACCACCTGAATCTACGGCTAACTTGCCCAGTTCAGCACCATTAGCCAGTCATTTTGCTGGGCCAAATGCGGTAGACGAATGGGTAAATAATGTCCTTGGAGAGGTGGAAATTGGCATTTGCGACGGTTGTAACAAAGGGGCTCGTTCAGGCAAGGGGCTGATTCCCTATATCGAACAAACAACAGAAGACATTCTGCCACTGTTAGTGAATTTGATAACGGGCACCACTCGCCCGACACGAGATAACTTAGAGGCAGTTGAAGCACCTGGTGTCGCCATTACATTGCAGGTGATTCAGGCTATTCGTCAACTGCCCTCGCAAGAGCGTTCAATAGTGCTTCATAAGCTCTCACAGGAAGTTGCGGAAGCAAGAGTCATGGAAGAAGCCATGATAATTAGGCGACTTCTACTCGCGGGAAGAAAGGAAGGTTATATAGCGGCTAATCGAATAGCGCAAAGAGAAGTCGCCACAGCGCTCGATGAGCTAGAAAGCGAAATACAGAACGTCATTTTTGAAAAGGATGCTCGTGACAAGTTTGTCACCTCAACAGTTGTCGAGCTGTTATTGCGTGATAATGCTGAGCGCCAGTCGTCACTGAATACACCCGCTTCGACGGCGGAAGATCCTCGCCCACTCAATAACGGTGGAGTAGAACCATGAGCGGGTTGGTGGTTAAAAGAATACGGGTACGTTGGTTCTATGCTTTGGCAGCTATTGTGTTGCTGTTTCTAGCTGGCCTTTTGATTAGTCTATTAATCAGTTCGGGTAAACTTACAGTTGACCAATATGATGATCAAGCGTGGATGATATGGCGAGTATTGTTCTACGGATTTTTAATTGGGCTATGGCCAGTATTTATAAAGTTCTTGCTGAAAAAGCACCGATTGGAAGTAGGCAAAGAAATATCACGACTACCAGTCATTATCCTAATTGCTCTCTATGAGATATTGATTGTACAAAACCCGCTAAAAGCTCTATTTGGCTTCTGGAGTTCATAATGGCGGTAGATAGCACACTCGAACTCTATACGACCTTATTCGGATGGTTTTTTTACAACAGCATCTGGGACGTTCTCGTAGCTACCGGCATGGTTTTTTTGCCTTTCCTAGGCATATTGATCGATACAATCATTCGCTCTTATGCGGGTGAAGATGCTGAGGAAGCGGGTAACACTACCTTGAGAATTATCGAGGTTGAGTTCTTCATTGCATTCTTTGTGATTCTGATTGCGGCTGTTCCGGCTACGCCGCTTAATGCTGTTGATCTGTCCTTCACACCCCGTGCGGTCATTGGCACGCCTGCTCAGCCTGTGGCAACGGTCGCGAATTCACGGACGACCTACGGCGGTGGGATTTCATTTAATGGAGCACCAGTGAGCGTTGATGTGCCTGTTTTCTGGTTCGCGGTGATGAGTTTTAGCTCTGGTTTCAATCGGGCTGTGATGGAAGATGTGCCACCCACCTTGGACTATCGCGGTTACGCCAATGAGCTGCGAGATGCCACGATCAAAGACCCTGAGCTGCGGCATGAAATCAATGACTTCTTTCGTGATTGTTTTATTGAGGCGCGTTCCAAGTACCTGACTGAGCGACCAGACAGTGCCGCTATTGATGTGCTGTTAAACCGATACGGTGACACCGATCCAGACTGGATAGGCTCACATGTATTTCAAGAAATAGCGGGTTATTACGATAGTTTGCGGGCAGACTCCGTTCGAGAGGGATTTCCCTGGTCTGCGTTAAGAGATGTGGAATGGGATGCGGGTAATAACCCCGTGTATGGAAAACCCTACTGCAATGAATGGTGGCCTCGAATTCAGCAGGCAATCCTAAATGATCTAGGTGATATTGATCTGCAATCCGCAGCAGCAGAACCTAGCTGGGACGCTGTTCAAAGACGAGATGTCATCACGCAACTTGCATTAATTAATTCACCGCCACGTTGGACAACACGCGGCTATGACTTTGCTTACGGGAACTTAGTTGACTTTGATGTTGGAGAATCAGGTGGCGTATCAGTGGCTGTACAGAATGCGATACAACAAGGGTTAGCAGCATACGGATTAGGTAAGGCGTCAATTTCTTTTGCCGCGTTTCTCAGAGTGTTTCTGGAAGCTGCACCCATGATTCAATCATTAGTTTTGATGGGGCTCTATACGCTGCTGCCGTTTTTTATATTGATCAGTCGATATAAATTTTCCTTGCTCATTATCGGCGCATTGATCTTGTTTTCTGTGAAGTTCTGGACGGTGTTGTGGTTTTTCGCATGGTGGGTTGATCAAAACCTGATACAGGCTTTTTACCCTGATCCCGGAAGTATCACTTCATTGTTTAGCACTGATCTCACCTTGAAGAGAATTATCCTTAACTTTCTCACGGGTGGCCTATATCTCATTCTCCCAATATTGCTATCTCTATATCTAGGATTGGCCGGTATTCGTGCAGCTTCTCAGCTAGAGGGAGCAACACAGGCTCTGACGCGAGGGACTTCCGCCGCTGGCAATATAAGTTTGAAGAAACCAAGCCTCAAAAACCGGCCAGGTAATAAGGGCAAGAAGTGAAAATTTCAAATGGAGCCATCGATGGAACAGATACCACCAGTCGCTATTGCTGCCTCAATAGCACCCTCATACCTCGATCACTGCTTTGTGCAGGGTATGCAGCTACCTCAACCGAGATACTGAAAGATCAAATTGTTCACTCACCCAACCGGGGAGCTTGTTGCCCCTTTGGGTCAGCAACTCCTTTTTTCACTCTTTGATTTAGGAGATTTGCTATGAGTACAGCAACCAACCATCAAAAAACCAATTCTGCCAACGCAGAAGAAGTCCGATACTTTAACGAGTACGCGAACGGCATTGGCTACATTAATGGCGTCCGTGACATTAGCGCCGAGGGTAAACCTCCTCGCTATGCTGCTCAAGTCTCGGTTATCCAGGGGCCTGCCGATAATGTGCATTATGAATATCATGATCTCATTGTTGGTTCAGAAACCGCACTCGGTGTCATTCTTGAAAACCGAGAAGCCATAGAATCAGACGACTCGAAAGTGTTGATTCGATTCAATATGGCAAACCCTCGTGCCAAAGCGTTTATCTACAAACAAGGTGAACGTGCCGGTGAACTGGGTTCTGCGATAGGTGGATTCCTGACGCGCATCCTGACACTGAAAATCAATAACGAACTTGCCTATGAAGACAACAGAGAATTTGATGATCAGGCCGGATCGCGTCAAGTCGCAAACGGATAACTAACCACATTGACAACAGGCTAACACATTAGCCTGTTGTCTTTCCTTTCTTATGGGAACCACCGTTCCCATAGGGTCTGGTTGTGTTCCCTCATTTTTATCTTGGGAGCACAGTCATGGAAAATACCCATCAATCCAGTGTCACGTATGAACCCAATACGACTCTGGAAAAAGAAAACCAAGTCATCGAAGAAGCAAAGCAGCTACTTTACAATCGAATGACGAATAGACAATACGAGCAATTTTCTTCGCCAAGTGCTGTAAGAGACTTTTTACGTTTACACCTGGCTGAACGTAAATGTGAGATTTTCTATTGCCTGTTTTTGGATAGCCAACATCGCTTATTGGAGGATAGAGAGCTATTCAAAGGCACGATTGACGGTTGTAGTGTTTATCCACGGGAAGTCGTTAGGGCCACTTTGGAAATCAACGCGGCAGCCGTGATTTTGGCACATAACCATCCATCCGGTGTTGCTGAGCCGAGCAATGCAGATCGACAGATTACAGACCGGCTTAAAAACGCATTGGCTTTAGTGGATGTTCGTGTTCTGGATCACTTCGTAGTGGGAGATAACGAAGTTGTGTCATTTGCTGAGCGAGGATGGGTATAGAAGTATTAATCCATGACACATAACGTGTCATGGATTCAGACTGCTGACAAAGCCCCGGCATTTTTGCTGGGGTTTATTGTTTTTAAGCCCTGCAGATTCTATTTGTCTCACTTATCGTATAGTTGCCGGGATTACCTTTATAAGAGCTGAAGCCACTTTTGAAGGCTTCTCGGGCATCCTTGAGTGTAATATTTGGCAGGTAAACCTTATATTTGGCTTCAGGCAGCCATTTGAGCGATCTTTTTCATGTTTTGAGCCGCTGCCGCCAGTAAGCACTGAGCCTGAACCTTGTTTTTCCCTCTAAAGCGGGCATACCGATAACCATGTAACTGCTTGGCGTCAGCAAAGCTCCTTTCAACCGTTTCTTTACGGCGAACATAAATGGCTTTGCCTTCAGGCGTAAGTCGATGTTGATTGATGCGCTCTTTGCTGTCTTCCCATACGTGACGGGTGATCGTTTTAACGCACTGCTTGTTACGAGTGCAACGCTCTCTTACTGGGCATTTAATACAGACCTCGGGGTCTGATTGGTAGTGCCGGTAACCTTCCCGACTGGTGGTTTTATAGATTAGAACCTCACCCTGCGGACATGTGTAAGTGTCTTGATCAGAGTCGTATTGGTATTCACGTTTGTAAAAATACCCTTTCTTGTGTGTCGGTCGTCGATAACCCATCACGGCGTAGAGGTGACGATCTTCAACGCCTTTGCAGACCGCAGCGGTGAAGTAACCGGCATCGACACCAACCGCTTGCAGGTCAAAACCGAAGCGCTCTGCCTGACGGTCCAGCCGTGAGAGGTAAGGCACCGCATCATGCACATTGCCTGCGGTGACATGCACATCGGTGATGATGTTACAGCGACTGTCGACGGTGCGGTGATCCAGATAAAAGAAGCCCTGAGGTTTTTGGTCGCGCACCATAAAACCACTGTCGGGATCGGTGGTGCTTTGTTTAATCTCCCGCGCCTGTGGTGGCTTCGATGGCGGCGCTAAGGGCTTTTTTCCATGGGCAATGCGATCCTCCGCTACCGCCTTGTCGAGGTCATCCATATAGGCTTGTCGTTCCGTGGTCGCTTGTACCTTCAGGTGCTTGTTCTTGTTGGCATTGGCTTTTAAATGGGTCGAATCTGTGTAGAGGGTATGACCACCCACCAGTTTGCGCTGCATTGCTTGCAGCACAATCTCATCAAAAATCTGCTGGTACACTTCTGAATCATTAAAACGGCGGATGCGGTTTTGGCTGAGCGTGGACGCATCGGGGACTTTGTCGGTCAGACTTAAACCGAGAAACCAGCGGTAAGCCACATTCACCTGCACGTCACGAATGAGTTGTCGTTCGCTACGAACGCCAAACAGATAGCCTAGAAACAACAGCTTAAACATCAGCGTTGGATCTAAGGCGGGGCGACCATTATTGTCACAGTAATAGTCTTTGACCAGTGGATGGATGAAACTGAAATCCACCTTGGCTTCGATCTTACGCAGTAAGTGGTCTTGAGGGACAAGTTCATCAATACAGACAAACTCAAGTTCGGATTGGGTTTGGGGGCGATCTTTTAGCATGACCCATTATGAAAAAGCCCCAGTGAAGATGCCAGGGCTTTGTCAGCAGTCTGAA